>UQZY01000003.1 GCA_900545655.1 uncultured Oscillospiraceae bacterium | reverse complement strand
GTTGAAGAATGAGTCTTCGGGGATAATGAGATTTTCATCATCCGGTCTTTCTGCAGCCTTGAGCTCACCCTTCTTTTTCCTCATCTTTTTTGCTTTCAGCTTTTTCCTGTCTTCGCTTTCCGTGTCCCTGACTTCCGCATCATCGTCTGTGCTTTTGATTACGATGTATTCCTCTTTGTTGTGCTTCTTTTCCTCAACGCTGGTTGCCTCTGCGGGTCTGTACCTGTTGCGTAACAAGTCAAAGAGGTCATCGTAAAGGAATATGGATGACAGAAAAATCGTAATTATGGGGATGAGATAAAGAACCTGAAGAGAAAAATAAATATCACGTAGGTCAACGATGTAAATGATTATCGAAAAAAGCGTGGATACCACGAAGTTTACTCCGGCGGAAATAACCGACAAAAAAGTCGGAAAGCCCTTAGAGCCAAACACCGAAAGAATAATGATTACGCAAACCAGTTGTAAGAGTGCTGCTCCGATATCAAGAGAAAAATATACTTCATCGAAAAGATTCAGGATATGGTATGACTGGTTGAAGTTAATGGTATCATTAAGAAACGGAAGATGAAAAAGGATAGTCATCAAAAATATAAGGTTGGCTATGTTGTAGAATATTATGGTGAAAAGGGAGAACGGTTTATTCGGTCCCTTTTTTTCTACAGTGTTCATATTTCTCACCTCCGCCTGCAAAAGATTCTATCAGATAAATATACAGTTGTAAAGTACAGTTGTACCCAAAAATAAGATTACCGTAATTAACGCCAAAGAATACGGTTGTTGCCACAGAGACAACTGAAGGTGTAAGTACAATAATTTCGCGTGTCGGAGTTATTGCTCGGAGGAAGCCTCATCCTTGCCGTTATACTGGTCAAGGTATATGTAATTTTGCAGTATCTTGGCGTTTTCATCAATATCAAATACCAGAGAATCTCCGCAGAATTTTCGCTCACTGTGCCATGTGCCGTCGGCGGGTATTCCCATAGATGCCATGTCGTACTTCAGGTAAGAGAAGATACTCTTAAGACAGAGAGACATCATCTCATTGCTTGAGATGTCTGTTTCGACGAGCGGCAGAACCTTGTTCGCCATACTGTAGAGCTCCTTCGGACTTGAACTCATGAGACTTTTTTTTACGGCTGCGACGGTTCTTCTTTGTCTCTCGGTTCTGTAGAAATCAGAGTCCAACTTTCTTATACGGCAGAACATCAGGGCTTCTTCACCGTTTAAGTGTACCGATTCGCCGGCGTCAAAGTGAAGAGTATTTCCGGTGAGTGACCACATGCCCCATGTGTTGTTTAGATAGTTAGCTTCTTTTTCGGTCACCTCAACATCTACGCCGCCTATTGCGTCAATAAGCTCCTCAAACGCCTTGAAATCAACCTTCATGTAATTGTCGATTTTTATTTTGTAATTGTACTCAATCGTATCCCAGACAAGTGAAACTCCGCCCTTTGAACATGCGGCATTCAGCTTATTGTAGCCTTGTCCCGGTATTTCAACATAGCTGTCGCGCAGAAATGATGTAAGCTTTATTTTTTTGTTGTTTTTATCTATAGAAATAAGCATCATGGTATCAGAGCGTGATGCGGTTTCTCCCTCACGTGCGTCTACACCGAGCAGGAGGATATTTGTAACATTTTTATCGGAATGAAGCTGATTCTCCGAAATAAATTGGTTTTGATGCTTCTCGGTCGGATTCCCCTTCATCTTACCGAGAAGTGAATAGCCTGCTCCTGCTATGGCGAGGATTATTATCAGGATTATTATGAGGATGCTTTTGAGAACCCTGTGTTTTTTCTTTTTCCTTTTCTTGACCGGCGGTCTGCCCTTGCGTCCGTGTGAGCCTGAGGAGATATCATCAAAGTAAATATCCCGTCCGCTGCTTATATCTTCATATTCATCTTCAACACTATTTTCACTAAAACTGCTGATATCCTCAAAGTCGTCGATATATCCGTCGCTTCGTCCGGAAGGTCTCTTTGGTTTACCGGCATTTTTGTTAAAATACATGTTGTCCATTTGAGTTACTCCTTTTTAATATTACAATTACCGCTTACGGTTTTTACATTTTACGACTAATACTTGATTTTTACAAGTGGAAAAGTTAAAATAACGTGTGTGATTGGATTGGGCAGTCGCCGGGGCACGGTTTACCGTGTCCGGGAGGAAAGTCCGAGCCCCATAGAGCAGGATAACGGCT
Source organism: uncultured Oscillospiraceae bacterium (assembly GCA_900545655.1). Classification (GTDB taxonomy): domain Bacteria; phylum Bacillota; class Clostridia; order Oscillospirales; family Acutalibacteraceae; genus UBA1227. The sequence goes on along the minus strand of UQZY01000003.1, from coordinate 84,218 downwards.
AACGGCCGCCGGGGGTGACCCCAGGGAGAGTGCAACAGAAATAAACCGCCTCTTTGAGGTAAGGGTGGAAAGGCGAGGTAAGAGCTCACCGGTGCGGCGGAGACGTCTGCACGCTCTGTAAACCCTATCCGGAGCAACACCGACTTGCATAGGCTTGCTCGGCCGCTTTAAAGCAGAAGGGTGGCTAGAGCTTCACAGCAATGTGAAGATTAGATAGATGATTGCCTTAAAAGACAGAACTCGGCTTACAGATCCTATCACACATACCGGATGTTTTCCGGACATATGAAAGAAGGGCGCCTGTACGCGCCCTTCTTTCACAATAAGGGAAAACGAAACTGAGATTCATTTTTAAAACGGACGGCGGGGGTGAAGCAAAGCGTATGACAGAGGGGACTGAAAATCTTTACGGTATAGCCGAGGAGATTGTTTTCAGACGTGAGGATAACGGATATACAGTTATGGATGTCTCTACCGAGGACGGAGAGCTTATAACGGTTGTCGGCGTTTTGCCGGAACTTTTCGCCGGTGAAGAAGTGCATTTTACCGGTCACTGGGACATACATCCGAGCTTCGGAAGACAGTTCAGAGCGGAGACTTGTGAGAGAGCCATGCCGACGACGACCGCACAGATGTATAAGTATCTTTCAGGCGGTGCCGTAAAGGGAATAAAGGATAAGCTTGCGCGAAAAATTGTTGAAGAGTTCGGAGAACTTACTTTTACCGTGCTTGAAAAGTATCCCGCAGAGCTTGCAAAGATAAAGGGAATCTCAAGAGATAAGGCAGAAAGCATAAGCCGTGAATTCCGTGAACAGAAAACCGTGCGCGAGTTTATGATAAGGCTCGAAGCCTTCGGCTTGTCACCGAATGAATGTCTTGCGGTATACAAGGTTTTCGGCTCAAATGCGATAACGCGTATCTCCGACAATCCGTATCTTCTGTGTACCCCGGAAATAGGAGTAAGCTTTGAACGTGTGGACAGAATTGCCTCCGCCATGGAAACAAAACCCGATCCCGTATACAGAGTGAAAGCCGGAATTCTTCATGTTATAACACATAACCTCGGCAACGGACATACCTGCCTTCCGAGAGAAAAGATATTGACCCCGTGTGCTGATTTGCTCGGCACGGATAAGGACACGGTTGACATAACCATCGATGCTCTGACGGAGGAAAAGCAGCTTTATGTTGCCGTTATAAACAATACGGAATTTTTGTTTTTACCGTACATATACGAGGCTGAATACTCGGCCGCGCAAAGAATAAAAATGATGATTACGTTTCCGCCCGCCGGTAGAGAGACTCTTTCGGATGAGATCGACAGGCTGGAACGTGTAAACGGGATAAGGTATGAGGCTCTTCAAAGACAGGCTATCGTTACAGCCGTCGAGAAAGGTGTTCTTATACTTACCGGCGGGCCGGGCACCGGAAAGACCACTACGGTAAACGGCATACTGTCTCTCTTTGAACATGACGGTCTTTCCGTTGTGCTTTGCGCACCGACGGGCAGGGCGGCGCAGCGCATGTCCGAAATAACGGGTAAAGAGGCAAAGACGATTCACCGCCTGCTTGAAGCGGACAGAGGGAGCAGCGGTAAGATGCATTTCGGAAGAGATGAGCGCAGTCCGATTGACGCGGATGTGGTTATTGTTGATGAGCTTTCCATGGTGGATATCGTGCTTTTTTCCGCGCTCCTCTCTGCGCTGCCGCTCGGCTGTCGGCTTGTAATGGTGGGCGACGCCGACCAGCTTCCGCCCGTCGGTGCAGGAAACGTGCTTCATGACCTGATTGAATCCGAGCTCCTACCTGTTGTACGTCTTGATGAGGTTTTTCGTCAGGCGATGCAAAGCCTCATTGTTACAAACGCACACAGGATAGTAAGGGGTGAAATGCCCGAGCTTTCTGCTGTTGACAACGACTTCTTTCATATGGAAAGGCAGAATGCGTATACAACCGTTACGGATATTGTGAGTCTTTACCGTGACAGATTGCCAAGGGCTTACGGATACGATCCCGTAAGAGATATCGAGGTACTCTGTCCGTCAAAGAAGGGTGATGCCGGAACGGTGAATCTCAACCGGCTTCTTCAGGAGGCTGTAAACCCTGCCGCAAAAGGAAAAAGGGAGAGAAAGCTTCAGACAAAAACCTTCCGCGAAGGCGATAAGGTTATGCAGATAAAGAATAATTACAATATTCCCTGGGTTCGCAAGCTCCATGCCGGGAGGACAGAGGACGGTGAGGGTATTTTCAACGGTGATACCGGTATCATTCTTGAGATAAGCCCCGCAAACGGCACTTTTAAAATAGACTTTGACGGACGTATCACAGCATACAGTGCCGAAAACCTAAGTGAGCTTGAGCTTGCATATGCTATGACCGTACACAAGAGTCAGGGCAGCGAATTTCAGGCGGTTATAATGCCTGTGATAGATGTTCCTCCGATGCTTTGCTACAGAAACCTTTTTTATACGGCGGTAACGCGCGCCCGCTCGAAAATGATAACCATAGGAAGTAAAAATCAGATACAAACGATGGTTGAAAATGATAGAAAAATAAAAAGATATTCCGCCCTGAAATATTTTCTTAAGGTGGAATAGGTATGATAAAAAATGATTTACTCTCCGTTTTATTTCCGGAAAAATGTCTTTCCTGCGGAGTCTTTCTTTCCGACGGAGACACGGAGTTTTTCTGTAAAAAATGTGAGAGTGAAATAGAAAGAGTAAAGCCTCCGTATAATCACGGAAGACTCACGGGAGTCTTTGATTATGCGGTGGCTCCGTTTTTTTACAGGGGCAGTATTAAAAATGCGATTCTTCGTCTTAAATACTCCGAAAAAGAAAGGGTATCCGTGTTCCTCGGAAAAGAGATGAGCAAGGAGATAAACAGCCGCTTTTTCGGTGTGAAATTTGATATTCTGACATGCGTTCCCGCAACGCGAAAAAGCGTTGCCGAAAGAGGCTATAATCAGAGCGGGAGTATCCTCGAGCACATATATATCGACAATGGAATAGATTATAAATGCTGCGGATATCCGGTGTATGATTTTAATCTCCTGTTTAAGGATAAAACTACGGAGGTACAGCATCTCCTCGGCGCGGAAAACAGACGTGAAAATATCGCCGGTGCCTACCATATCTCGAGCGGGCGTGATGTTTACGGAAAAACCGTTCTTCTGGTGGATGATATCTATACCACGGGCTCTACGGTGAATTCCTGTGCCGCCGAGCTTAAAAGACACGGGGCAAAGGCTGTATATGTGGCGGTTGCCGCCTTAGCGGGAAGGTAAGAGTGAAAAAGAGCAAAAAGACGGAAGGTATTTGTGCGAATTATGAACTTTTTCTTTTAATTAGTTATAATTTAATATATAATAAACCTAATCGTGCTTATTTTCGTAAGCATGCGTATGCTTATTTTAAGCTTATTGTGAAGCAATACAAATTTCATAATCTGGAATTCTTTTCAGGTTGTTCGTATATATTTTGGAAGGTGCAAAAATGCTCGGAATCAACATTGGAATTGATCTGGGAACCACATCTGTTATTGCGTATATCGAGGGTGAGGGTATAGTGCTGTCAGAGCCGTCGGTTGTCGCATACAGGAATAAAACCGGAAGAATAATGGCCATGGGAAAGGCTGCTTATAAAATGATCGGAAGAGAGCCGTCTTCCGTGCAGGTTATACGTCCGATGAAGGACGGTGTGGTTTCCGATTTTACCGTAACGGAACAGATGCTCCGTTATTACATAAAAAAAATCTGCGGAAACAAGATTTTCAAGCCAAATATAATAGTCAGTATTCCCGGAACGGTTACAAATCTTGAAAAGCGCACCATACTTGACGTTATAACCGCGAGCGGTGCAGGAAAGGCGTGTCTTATTGAAGAACCTCTTGCGGCGGCAATCGGAGCGGGTATAGATATAATTCATCCCACAGGCGTAATGGTTGTTGATATCGGCGGAGGAACGACCGATATCGCCGTTATAACCATGGGAACAATGGCTGTTGCTTCAAGCATCAGAGTTGCGGGAAACCTCCTGAATGAGGATATCGTCCGTTATTGCAGGCGAGAGAGAGATATCCTTATCGGAGAGCTCACTGCGGAGGAAATAAAAAAACGTGTGGGCTGTGCGTATCTCCGTAAGGAGGAAATAGGCATGTTTGCCAAGGGCAAGGACTACTTCACAGGTATGCCCATTGATTTTGAAATAACATCAAATGAAGTCTATCTTGCGATGCGGGAGCATATAAATATGATTCTTGACGCCGTACGCGACGTTTTCGAGGCTACGCCTCCGGAATTGGTTTCGGATATCATAAGCGAGGGAATCGTGCTTACCGGCGGTACCGCTCAGTTGTTTGGTATGGACAAGGTCATTGAGGATCTTACAGGCGTTAAAACCACGGTCGCGGATGATCCCGTAAACTGTGTTGTAAACGGTATAGGAAAAGTGCTTGGAGATATGTACTTCCTTGCGGAAAACGGATATCTATTTAAGTCACGACAGGATATCACGGGAGGCATTGAAGAGGAAAAGGAGGATTACTGATATGTTTGAATTTGATGCTATGAGCGACGGTATTGCACCCGGCGGTCTGAGGAATAAGGACGACATAAAGGTACTCATATGTTATCTCCTGAAGTCATCTCCCTGCAGAGTGTCTAGAGATACGCTCGGCGACGTCATGCAGGATCAGGGAATAGCCAATTATTTTGAGGCGATGAACGCCGTTTCGGAGCTTCTTTCAAACGGAAACATAAAAAGTGATTTCGAGGATGATAAGGAATTTCTCGAAATAACCGAAAACGGAAAGCAGGCTGTTCTTCAGATAGAACATACATTGCCGAAAACGGTCAGGGAAAAAGCTGTGAGATCTCTGCTGAGATTTCTCACTCTTGAGCGTAATGAGAGAGAAAACGACGTAAAAACCGAAGCCGTGGACGGGGGCTACAATATGTCTTTTACGATGAAGGACAACGGCACGGTGCTTATGGAGCTTCATATGTTCGTTCCGGACAGCGATGAGGCGCAGCGACTTAAAGAAAATTTCATCGAGGACCCTGCGAGGGTTTATTCCACGATACTTGCGGCTTTGATGATTGATTGACGGGCATTTTCTTTCACAAGCGATGTAATTTCGTAAAATAAAATGAATAAAATCAAAACGGGGAAGGGGCTTTCTTAGTGAGCTTTATTGAATTTGATTCGGTTTATAAGAGATATAAAATGGGAGAGGTTGTCATAAATGCTGCCGACGGAGTGACATTTAACATCGAGCAGGGAGAGTTCTGCGTTATAGTCGGTGCTTCGGGTGCGGGTAAGACAACGGTTTTGAATATTCTCGGAGGAATGGACTCCTGCGATGACGGAAAGATACGTGTTGCGGGAGACCTTGTAAATGAGTATAACAACAAGAAGCTTATTGAGTACAGACGCTATGATGTCGGATTTGTTTTTCAGTTTTATAATCTTGTTCCGAATCTTACCGCACTCGAAAACGTTGAGCTTGCAACTCAGATAGGAAGGGCATCTCTCAATCCGCAGAAGGTGCTTGAGCGTGTGGGACTTCAGGAGAGAATGGATAACTTTCCGGCACAGCTTTCGGGCGGAGAGCAGCAGCGTGTTTCCATAGCGCGAGCCCTTGCAAAGAACCCGAAGCTTCTCCTTTGTGACGAGCCTACGGGAGCACTTGACTACAACACGGGCAAGCAAATACTTAAGCTGCTTCAGGATACCTGCCATGAAACCGGTATGACGGTGGTAGTCATAACGCACAACGCTGCGATAATGCCCATGGCAGACCGCGTCATTCAGATGAGATCCGGTCGTGTGGTAAATATGTCAGTTAACGAAAATCCTATGCCGATTGAAAGGATTGAGTGGTAACTGAGATGAAGATAAACATGACTAAAGCGTATAAGACGGACACACGGCGGTCTGTAAAAAATACACTCAGCCGTTTTATCTCCATCATTGCCATTGTTGCGCTTGGTACCAGCTTTTTTGTAGGGTTTAAAGCGACATATCCCGACATGATGGATACGGCAAAAAGGTATTTTAAGACTAACAATCTTATGGATCTTCGCGTTCAGTCAAACATAGGTATCTATGACGATGAGATTGAGAAGATTGCTCAGATTGACGGAGTTGAAACCGTTGTCGGGCAGAAGTTTGTCGACGGACTTGTACAGACACTCAATGATGAGGATGATCCGCAGTTTGAGGGTCTCGTCGACATCGACGGCTCACAGCTTACCGTGAGAGCTTATTCCCTTGACGTTGACAAGGCTGTGGCGTTTCAAAACGGTGAGAATGACCCGACATACATAAACAGACTTTCCCTTATTGACGGAGAGTGGCCGGATGACGTGGGCGAGTGTGTTGTTACGGATTCGGGACTTACAACGCCCGATGAGTTCAAGATAGGTGAGGTTATAAAAATTGCCGGAGACGGCGAGAGCATGAGTGATTCACTCGAAACGACTGAATTCACGATAGTAGGTATTGTTGAAACTCCGTATTATCTTTCGTTTGAACACGGGGCCACAACCGCCGGCTCAGGAAAACTCGGAGATTACATATACGTACCCAAGGAGACCTTTAAAGAGGACGTAAACTATTACAGCGAGGCGTACATAAAGGTTAAGGGCTCGGATAAGTTTGATCCGTACACAGACAAGTATGATGAACACATAGAGCCTGTTGCGGACAGGATACGTGAGGCTACCGAATCAATTGTTGCAGATACGGTTGCAGAGCTTTACATAACCCTTCCCGCAAAAATCATGGAAGGAGAGACAACCTACTCGAAGGCTGAGGCATACGCTTCAGCTAAGCTGAGTGAGGCACAGGCTGAGCTTGAGACGCTCAGACGTTATGCTAAAGAGGGAGACGCCGCACTCCGGGAATACCAGGATGAGATAAATTCAAAATATGCGGATGCTCTTTCAAAAATCAGCAAAGGAAATTCAAAGTATTCATCACAGATGAAGCAGTATAACGCCTACTATTCGCAGGTTATGGCATACGAAGCTCTCTTATCTGCGAAGCAGCAGGAATACGATACTAAGATGAATGAATACAATTCGGCCAAGGATACCTTGACCGAGGCAAAGATTGAGATTGCCGCTGCCGAAAATCAGATACGTTCAACGGAACAAATGCTTTCCGCCACGCAGATGGTGTCGGATCAGGTTCTCAAAAATTACAGTCAAAGCATGGAGGAACTTGATCTCGAAGGACTTGCGAAACAGGTTGAGGACATAAATCCCGATCTTGCAAAGCGCCTGCGTGCCGCCGCAAAGCTTACGGGACAGGGAATAGCTGTCGATGCATCAAAGGTTATTGCAGATGCCATGGCCGATTACAATGCACAGCTTGCACAGGCTAAAAGAGATCTTCAGGATGCTCAGAATGAATACAGCGCCGGCAAGGCAAGACTCGATTCCGCAAATGCGCAGCTTGCTCAGGCAAAGAGAGACCTTAATACCGCAGACTCAAAACTCAAGTCTGCAAAAAGCCAGCTTGAAACGTATAAGCAAAAGCTTCAGGATGCCAACATAGACCTTAAGATGGGTGAGCTTGAGGCGGATTCGTCTTACAGACAGGCGATGAGCCAGCTTGAGCTTAAAAAATCCCAGGCTGAGGCTGCTGCGAAAAATCTTGAAGAATACGAGGCAAAGTATGCGGCAACGGAGGCATCCGTAAACGAGCAGCTTCTTGCCGCAAGAACAAGACTTGACAAGGCGACAAACCTTCTCGATTCACTTGACGAGGCTTACCTCAACGTATACACCAGAGACGATTCTCCGGGATACTCGGGATACGGCTCCGTTTCTTACAACATGAAATCGCTTGCGAAGGTGTTCCCGACATTCTTTTTCATAGTTTCAACGCTCATCTGCCTTGTAACCATGACGCGTATGGTCGAGGAGGAGAGAACTCAGCTCGGTACACTTAAGGCTCTCGGATACGGAAATGATACTATTGTTTCAAAGTATATTCTCTATGCACTTTCCGCTTCTCTGATAGGTTCCGTGATAGGAATTTCGATAGGCTTTGTTATCTTCCCGAAAGCGATATTCGCTGCATGGGGAATCATGTATGATCTTCCTTCACTGAGAATTCATTATATCTTCGGATACATCATCCTCGCGATGGCTATAGCCGTTCTTTCAACCTGCGGTGCGGCTCTTTGGGCTTGCAGAAACGAGCTTATGTCCGTTCCTGCCGTTCTCATGAGACCGAAGCCTCCGAAGGAAGGAAAACGTGTCCTTCTTGAAAACGTTGACGCAATCTGGTCAAGGCTCAGCTTTACGTCAAAAATTACGGTGAGAAATCTTTTCAGAAATCCGAAGAGATTCATAATGACACTTGTCGGAATAGGAGGCTGTACAGCCCTTATTCTCGCGGGCTTCGGACTTTCGGATTCCGTAAGTGCGGTTATCGACAAGCAGTACGGAAAGGACGGAATCGCTCAGTATGACCTGCAGGTTGTGCTTAAAAAACCTGTTACGTCCGAGGACCTCATAGTTGAGGATATCAACGACATGGCAGTTGTTGAGGACACCATGCCTGCCGAGCTTAAGGTCTGCAAGGGCTCCTCTGACAGAACGGACAATGAGCTTGAGGTGGATATACTTGTCCCCGAGGATGCTTCAAAGCTTAACAGCTTTGTAAAGCTTGAGAACAAGCGCGGAAAGAAACAGACCCTTACAAACGAGGGAGCCATAATCACAAAGAAATTTGCCGACAAGACCGACACAAAGGTAGGAGATACCGTAAAGATTTCCTGGACCGAAGGCTCAAGGGATGTTTCGTATGACGTAAAGGTGGCGGCGATAGTTGACAACTATACGTTCCATTACGTTTATATGACTCCGTCCTACTACGAGAAGGTTACGGGAAAAGCTCCGCAGTTTACATATCTTTATACAAGACTTAAGGACGGCGTTTCGAGAGCTGAAAAGATTCAGCTCGAAAATGAGATAAACGAGTATGAGGAGGTCAACGGCTCCGTATATACGTCTGTTGTACAGAACAGCTTCGAAAACATCATTCACTCGCTCAACATGGTTATAATCGTTCTCATAATTGCCGCTGCCGCTCTCGCGTTTGTTGTTCTTTACAACCTTAATAACATAAACGTAAACGAGCGTATAAGAGAGCTTGCCACACTTAAGGTGCTGGGCTTTTATGACGGAGAGGTTTCCGCATACATCTATCGTGAAAACATAATTCTGACGATTCTCGGTATACTTCTCGGACTCATACTCGGCATACCGGTTCAAAGACTTATTGTTTCGGCTATTGACATTGACACCGTAACATTCGGCACTCAGCTTGACTTCTCAAGTTTCCTGTTTGCGACGTTGCTTACGGTTATCTTTGCTATTATAGTAAACCTTATCATGCACTTTAACCTAAAGCATATAAAGATGGTTGAATCACTTAAATCAGTCGAATAAATTCAGCCAAATAAAATACTCGGGACGGTTTTCGGGATGCCAAAGAAAGATTCAAAAAATACAAAAAGTAAAATAGTGTCCGCAGCCTGGAGGCTGTTCTATGAGTACGGATACGAGGATACCACAGTCGATGAGATAATAAGGGAGTCCGGTACTTCAAAAGGCTCGTTTTATCACTATTTTAAAACGAAGGAAGAGCTTATGGGTACGCTTGCGTATCTTTTTGACGAAAAGTACACGGAGATCTGGCCGGAGGTTTTAAAGATAGACAACGCTTTTGAAAAGCTTATCTTTATGAACGAGCGCCTCTTTGGAATGATAGAGGACTCGATTTCAATCGACCTTGTGGCACGTCTTTATTCGTCGCAGCTCGTAACGAAAGGTGAAAAACAATTTATCGATTATTCACGTGTTTATTACAAGCTTCTTCGCAATGTGGTTTCGGACGGACAGAAATCAGGTGAAATACGCTCCGATTTATCCTGCAACGAAATCGTTAAGATGTACGCGCTAATCGAACGCGGACTTCTATATGACTGGTGTATCTGCGGAGGTAACTATCCTCTCAAGGATTATTCGACGAAGTCAATGAGAAATCTTCTGGCGTACATAAAGTTTCCCTGATGCCGGAGGTCAATGTACCCGCAAGGATATGCATCAGTGTGCGCCGATGCACGGCAGAGTGTCGGAGACAGAACCGGTATATCGGCAGAGTAACAACGTCGGATAAATGTGCAACAGTAATTAAATTCGGTATAAAATAAAATGGGCAATATAATCCGCTGTAACTGAAATAACAGCCAGGACGGATTAAATTGCCCTTTTTGTATACAATCAATTATTTATTATAGTCTTGTGAAAAGACCCTTTAGTTACTGAAAATAATTGATTTTTATTGAATTATAGTCTATACAAAGTATTATACATCGTTCTCTATTGCGTTTACCATTTTGCTGTGTTACAATACCACGGTATTTTAAAAGATAGGTGGAGATAAAATGAATTTTGAAATATTAGCCTTTGCGCTTTATTTCGTACTTATGCTCGGCATAGGTGTATTCTTTTTCTTTAAGACAAAGAATAACAACAGTGAGAAGGAGTATTTCCTCGGCGGACGTTCTATGGGTCCGTGGGTAACGGCTCTTTCCGCGCAGGCATCCGACATGTCCGCATGGCTTCTTATGGGTCTTCCGGGTTCAATTCTCGCTTTCGGACTCGGTCAGGCTTGGATTGGAATAGGCCTTGCGCTCGGTACCATTTTAAACTGGATTCTTGTAGCGAAGAGACTTCGTAAATTCTCAAAGGCTGCTGATGATTCGATAACGCTTCCTCAGTACCTTACAAACAGATTTCACGCAAAGAACAACGTGCTTGCCGTTATCTGTGCGGTTGTGTTCCTTGTAAGTTTTACGCTTTACGTTGCGTCTGCATTCGTTGCGGGAGCAACCGTATTTGTTCAGCTTGTTCCGTCACTCTCGGAGAGCCTCGCAATGTTCATCTTCGCGGCTATTATCATTGTTTACACGTTCCTCGGCGGATTCAAGGCTGTTTGCTGGACCGACTTTTTCCAGGGACTCCTTATGCTTTTCGCTCTCGTAGCCGTACCTATAATAGTTGTTGTTTCGGGTGACCTCGGAACGGCAAATCCCGCAAACCTTGCAGAAATAGTTTCTGCCGAAACTACATATCCGCCTTTTGTTGCCAATGTATTCGGCGCGTCCTGGAAGGAAATCGTTTCAGGTCTTGCATGGGGTCTCGGATACTTCGGTATGCCGCACATCATCGTAAGATTTATGTCTATTGAAAAGCCGTCCATGGTTAAAAAGTCTGCTACGGTTGCAATCATCTGGGTTATTATTTCCCTTGTCGCAGCTATAATAATCGCATACTTCGGACGTGTACTTCTTGGTGAGGAGCTTCTTTCACAGGGTCTTCAGAAGACGGTATTCATTGCACTTGCAAGACGTTACTTCCCTGCATTCCTTTCGGGTATTCTTCTTGCTGCAATCATTGCCGCATCCATGTCGACAGCTGACTCACAGCTGCTTGTTGCAAGCTCGTCCTTTACAAGTGACATATACAAGCCGATAAGAAAGAATGCCTCCGATAAGGAAATTCTCTGGGTTGGCAGAATTGTAGTACTCCTTGTTTCGGTTGTAGCTTACTTTATAGCAAGTTCAAAGGGTTCGGGCGCTCAGGCAATTATGAACATGGTTGAAAATGCATGGGGTATCTTCGGTGCCGCATTCGGTCCGGTTGTTCTTCTTTCACTCTTCTGGAAGCGCTTTACTTATGAGGGCGCTATTGCCGGAATTGTAGGCGGAGCTGTTGCAGATATTCTTTGGTTTTTATTCCTTTCGGCAAAGACCGGTATATACGAAATTTTCCCGGGATTTATTTTCGGAATGCTCTGTGCGGTAGTCGTTACTCTTATTTCAAAGGAGCCTTCGGAAGAGGTTATTAAAATGTTTGAAAGAGCTACGGACGACTCAATCGACGACTGATTAAAGGTGCAAGGGACTGTGAAAGCAGTCCCTTATTTTTTTTGCTTTGAATTTTATTTTGCCCGTCGTCAAAAACCAAAGCACTCTTACCGTATTGATTCCGAAAGAAAAAAATGTTAGCATGAAATCATCGGTATCTCGGATACAGGAAAGCAAAAAACGGGGAAGGATTAAATAATAGATTAAAAATAAGTGAGGCGTTTGTATGAGGATGTACGATATCATAAAAAAGAAGCGCGACGGCGAGGAACTGTCGACAGAGGAAATCGACTTTTTTATAAAGGGATATACCGACGGAAACATACCCGATTATCAGGCGTCGGCTCTTACAATGGCTATATTTTTCAGAGGAATGAATCCGCGTGAGACGACGGACCTGACTCTCGCCATGGCGCGCTCCGGCGACATGATGGATTTGTCACCGATAAAGGGCGAAACGGTGGATAAGCACAGCACGGGCGGTGTCGGTGACAAGACGACACTCATTGTCGCCCCTGTTGCTGCCGCACTCGGCTGTAAGGTGGCAAAGATGTCGGGCAGGGGGCTCGGTCATACCGGCGGCACGGTTGATAAGCTCGAATCCATTCCCGGATTTAAGGTTGAATTGCCGCCGGAAAAGTTCTTTAAGCAGGTAGATGAAATCGGACTTGCGGTTATAGGACAGTCGGGAAATATGACCCCAGCCGACAAAAAGCTTTATGCACTTCGTGACGTTACCGCATGTATAGAGAGTACGCCGCTTATCGCTTCAAGCATCATAAGCAAAAAGCTTGCCGGCGGAAGTAAGCATATTGTCCTTGACGTAAAGTGCGGCAGCGGAGCTTTTATGAAAACTCCGGAAGATGCCCGTGAACTTGCAAAAGCCATGGTTGATATCGGAAACAGGGCCGGACGAAGGACAACAGCTGTTATAACAAATATGGACATTCCTCTCGGTAACTATGTCGGAAATACACTTGAGGTGACTGAGGCCGTGAGCGTGCTTAAGGGTGAGGGCTGCAGTGACCTCAGGGAGCTTTGCACGGTACTTGCCTCGGTAATGTACGCCTCCTGCGAGGGCATTGAAATTGAAAAGGCAAGAGAGGCGGTTACACGGGTTATATCAGACGGTTCGGCTCTTAAAAAGCTTCGCGAGATGGTTGTGTATCAGGGTGGAGATCCTTCCGTAATTGACAATCCGGACAACTTTGAAAAGAGCAAATATATTTATGAGGTAAAATCTCCTGTTGACGGCTTTATAACAAAGACCGATACCGAGAAAATAGGACTTGCGTCCGTTGTTCTCGGAGCGGGCAGGGAAAAGAAGGGAGATCCTATTGACTACAAAGCAGGGATCGTACTCTCAAAGAAGACCGGTGCGTACGTAAGAACGGGAGATGTTATCGCAACCCTTCATACGGACCTTAAGGATAAAATTCCGGAGGCGGAGACGATGATACTTTCCGCGCTCACATTCGGTGATGAGGAGCCTCCGAAGGAAAAACTCATATATGAAATTGTGGGTGGATAAAGGGCTGAGTATATAACGCGCTGTCATAATGCACATAACAAACCGCTGTATTTTGTACATTTATCTTACGTAATATACAAAATGTGTGCTTTTAGACAAAAAGTTATTGTGAAATTTGGCGAGAAGGACGAGAAGCAGTATATTGCCTCTCGTCTTTTTTGAATGTTATAATATCATCGGCGTTAATTTGAAAAATTTTATTTCGGAGGTACGAATATGAAAAGAATTATCGCACTTGTTCTCGCTCTTTGCATGCTTCTTACTTTTGCGGCATGTAAAAAGGGCGGAGAAGACAAAGACAAAGGCAAGGACGTAAACAAGGGTTCATCTTCAGTAAATAAAGCTGACGATATTCCCGACACCTGTGAATCAAAAGACGGCAAGTACGTTATAGCAATGGTTACCGACGTTGGACAGCTTAAGGACAAGTCCTTCAACCAGGGCACATGGGACGGCGTTAAGCTCTATGCCAACAAGAACGGTAAGACCTATAAGTACTATCAGCCGGCAAACGGAGACAAGGCAACGGATGACGATCGCTTTGCAGCTTTCGAAGCAGCTATCAGCGGCGGCGCAGAGATAATCGTTACACCGGGCTTCCTTCAGGAGAAGGCTCTCACAAAAGCAGCTGAAAAGTATCCGGATACAAAATTCGTATTTATCGATGGATATGTTCTTAAGGATTCTACAGGAAAAGAACTCAAGAACATCGCCGCTGTTTCTTATCACGAAGAGCAGTGCGGATACATGGCAGGCTATGCGGCTGTTGTTGAGGGCTATACAAAGCTCGGCTTCTCAGGCGGCGGCGGCGGAACAAACCCTGCAGTAAACAGATACGGATACGGCTTTGTCCAGGGTATCCAGGATGCGGCAAAGGCTAACGGTGTAAAGGCAGAAGTAAATTTCAGCTTCCTCTACGGCGAGCAGTATTCGGCATCAACTGAGCTTCAGACAATGCTCAACGGCTGGTACACAAACGGTATACAGTGCGTATTCGCTTGCGGCGGCTCGATGTGTAACTCTGCATTTGCGGCAGCAGGCGGAAACAACGGTGTTACAATCGGTGTTGACTGTGACCAGTCACAGGATTCCGAAACTGTTATCACCTCCGCAATGAAGGGCCTTGCAGAATCAGCTCAGAAGATTCTCGGTGCATACTTCGACGGTAAGTGGGATGAAGTAGGCGGAATGCTTTCTAACCTCGGTGTAGATGACAACGCAGTTGGACTTCCTTTCTCATCATCACGTTTTGAGAAGTTCACAGAAAAAGACTATAACGCTATCGTTGATTCGATGAAGACAGGCGGAACTCTTACAGTTAAGTCTGATTATGAAAACTTCCTTGCAGGAAACGAGAAATTTGATAACGTTACTGTTAACTTTGTAAAATAAGTTTCACAAAGGTGCGGCAGGGCAGGTTCCTGCCGCATTTTATTCTATATAAGCGTTTTTAAAATACTAGGGAAGGAACCGGAAGATATGGAAGATAACTACGTAATCGAAATGCTCCATATTACAAAGATGTTTCCCGGAATTATCGCGAATGATGATATCACCCTTAAACTGAAAAAAGGTGAAATTCATGCGTTGCTCGGAGAAAACGGTGCGGGAAAGTCTACTTTAATGAGCGTACTTTTCGGACTTTATCAGCCTGAAAAAGGCGAGATAAGAAAAAACGGTGAAAAGGTTGAGATAAAGGACCCGAACGATGCAAATCGTCTCGGGATAGGAATGGTTCACCAGCATTTTAAGCTGGTTGAGGTTTTTACGGTTCTTGACAACATCATCTTGGGTGTCGAGCCGAATAAAGCCGGCTTCATAGTAAAAAAGAATGCGAGACAGAAGGTTGCCGAGCTCTCTGAAAAATACGGGCTTAAGGTTGATCCGGACGCTCTCGTCGAAGATATCACAGTAGGTATGCAGCAGCGTACCGAAATTCTCAAAATGCTTTACAGGGATAATGAGGTACTGATTTTTGACGAACCTACTGCAGTTTTAACGCCGCAGGAGATATCGGAGCTCATGCAGATAATGAAGAATCTTGCCGCCGAGGGAAAATCCATACTCTTTATCACGCATAAGCTCAATGAAATAATGCAGGTTGCAGACCGTTGCAGTGTTCTCCGCAAGGGGAAATACATCGGCACTGTTGACATAAAGGATACAAGCGTTGAGGCTCTCTCAAATATGATGGTCGGAAGACCCGTGCAGCTTGAGGTTGAAAAGGATGTGGCAAGGCCGGGAGAACCGGTGTTTAAGGTTGAAAATCTGACCGTGCCCTCAAGGGTGCACAACAATAACGCGGTTAAGGATATCTCCTTCGAGGTGAGAAGAGGAGAGATAACATGTATCGCCGGAATTGACGGTAACGGACAGAGTGAGCTTGTCTATGCGATAACGGGCATAACAAAATCTTCATCGGGCAGGCTTTTACTTCATGATAAGGACATAACAAAGTTATCCATAAGAAAACGCGGTAATGAGGGCATGAGCCATATACCCGAGGACAGGCATAAATACGGTCTTGTTCTCGACTTCTCTCTTGAGGACAACATGGTTCTTCAGAATTATTGGCAGCCTCAGTTTCAAAACCACGGCTTTATAAAAAGAGACGCAATCCGTGAGTATGCGGACGGTCTTATAGAAAAGTTTGATGTACGCAGCAGTCAGGGACCGATGACAGTTGCAAGGACGATGTCGGGCGGTAATCAGCAGAAGGCTATCGTTGCAAGAGAAATAGACAGAAACGAGGATCTTCTTATAGCCGTTCAGCCGACGAGAGGACTGGATGTCGGGGCTATAGAGTTCATCCATGACCAGATAGTAAAGCAGAGAGATGAGGGAAAGGCCGTTCTTCTGGTATCTCTCGAGCTCGATGAGGTTATGAATCTATCAGACAGGATTCTCGTTATGTACGAGGGAGAAATAGTCGGAGAGTTTGATCCGAAGGAAATAGACGTCAAGGAACTCGGCCTCTATATGGCAGGTGCTAAACGTCAGGAAAGATACAGGAGGGAGGAAGCGGTATCATGAATAACAGAGACAAGAGAAATGATGCTTTTAAAACCATAGTTTCATCCCTTATTTCCATACTTCTCGGATTTATTTTCGGAGGAATTCTTCTCTTTATCATCTCGCTTGCAAACGGCATGTCTCTTGCCTCGGCTTGGGACGGCTTCCGGATTGTTCTCGCAGGTGTGTTTAACAGGGGAAGAATATTTGCCGAGGACGGGTCGTCTGCTCTGGCTTTCGGAGTGAATCTGAAGCTTGTCGGGGATATGCTTTTCAGAGCCACTCCTCTTATCATGACAGGTCTTTCCGTGGGGCTTGCCTACAAGACGGGACTTTTCAATATCGGTGCGGCAGGTCAGTATCTTATGGGAACAATGGCATCAATAATAGTTGCATTGTCCATAAATACATCGGTTGTTCCGCCGATAATTGTGTGGATTCTCGCTATTCTCGCGGCAGCCGTGGCAGGTGCTCTATGGGGCGCTATCCCGGGTGCATTTAAGGCTTTCCTTAACGTAAATGAGGTTATTACCTCCATCATGACAAACTGGATTGCGGCGAACCTTGTGACGATAGTATTTGAGAACAGTTCCTTCAGAAACATGGAGGAATACGGAAAAACGGGATATATCGTTAAACTCAAGACCAACGGCGTTGCAAGTCCCACTCTAGGATTTGATAAATTGTTCGCGGGGAGTAGCGCAAATGCAGGAATTCTGGTAGCAATTGTTATTGCGGTTGTCATCTTTATTATTCTTAACAAAACAACGCTCGGCTATGAGCTCAAGGCATGCGGAAGCAATAAGTTTGCCGCAAAGTATGCCGGAATGAATGATAAGAGAAACATCATTTTGTCTATGGCTATAGCAGGTGCTCTTTCGGGTATCGGAGCAGCTCTCTACTATCTTCAGGGGGATGTTGAGTTTTCGTGGAACACGTCCATGTCGCTTCCGGCAGAGGGCTTCAACGGTATACCCGTGGCTCTTCTTGCGATGTGTCACCCGCTCGGAATTATATTTGCCGGACTGTTTATGTCCTTTATCTCCATATCGGGTACGCAACTCAGCAATTTAACTGCTTACAACGAGTATATCGCCAACATAATCGTTGCTGTAATAGTTTATTTCAGTGCATTCTCTCTCTTCTTTAAGCTTCTTATTTCAAAGAAACGCAAAAAGGATGATGAGCCGACGGCGGTTGCCGACTCCGAGAATGACGACACCTTGCAAAATGACAGCGAGTTTGAGGAAGACCCGCCTGAAAGTGTAACCCGGCGGGAAGTGGATACGGAAGGAGAGGCGGTGTAGTTTATGGCATTTCTTATTCAACAGACTATCATTTACACAATCCCTCTTATCATAGTGGCACTTGCCGGTGTATTTGCGGAGCGTTCGGGCGTTATCAACCTTGCTCTTGAGGGTATAATGATTATAGGTGCATTTGTCGGCGCATGGTTCATAAGGATTATTCAGGGAACCGGCTTTGACAGCGACAACGCGCAGTGGCTTCTCATTCTCGCAATGCTCGTCACAGCTGCCGCAGGTGCTCTGTTTTCTCTTCTCTTAAGCTTCTCGGCTATAACAATGAAGGCGGATCAGACGATAGGCGGTACAGCTCTTAACTTACTTGCACCGGCTATCACTCTTTTCCTTATCAACATACTTTTCAAGTAGAATACGCTCAATCTTCTTTATGATGCGCCTTCGTGGTTTATGATTTTCAAAACGGATTTCGGATTTGCAAGAACAGACGAGCTTCCGCTTGTAGGAGAGGTTTTGCTGAATAAAACTTATCTCACAACCTATCTCGGAATCCTTATTTATGTTATACTGTCAATTATCCTCTACAAGACAAAATTCGGTCTGAGACTTCGTGCGTGCGGTGAGCATCCGCAGGCCGCGGATTCGGTCGGTATCAATGTTTACAGGATGAGGTATATCGGTACAACTATTTCCGGCGCACTTGCGGGTATGGGAGGCTTCATCTACGCTCTCACCACTTCAAACGGTGCCTCAAACGGAGATGTTGCAGGCTTCGGATTCCTGGCTCTTGCCGTTATGATTTTCGGTAACTGGAAGCCGCTCAATATTGCGATCGTAGGAACTATGTTCGGCTTGCTTAAGTGCGTTGCTGCCTGTTCCTCAACTCTTGACATAAACGGAGACGGTGTATATGCGCTTGCGAATCTCGGAATCAGTAACTATTGGTTTAACATGCTTCCGTACGTTATTACTCTGGTTGTGCTTGCATTTACTTCTAAGAAGTCACGCGCTCCGAAGGCCGAGGGTATTCCGTACGACAAGGGCTCAAGATAAATGATGCTTCAGAGGTTTTAAAGGGAGGTATTTACAACATGGATATCAATGAAATTCTTTCAAGGGTAGACCATACATTGCTCGCCACAACGGCAACGTGGGAGCAGATAAAGGTCATCTGTGACGATGCGGTCACTTATCATACCGCGAGTGTATGCGTTCCGCCGTCGTTTGTAAAGCAGTGTGCGGACTATCTTGACGGTCGTATTCCCGTATGTACCGTTATCGGATTCCCGAACGGTTATAACACAACAAAGATAAAGTGCGCAGAGGCTTATGACGCCGTACAGAACGGTGCGGATGAGATAGATATGGTTATAAATCTCGGCTGGCTTAAGGAGGGCAGGTATGAGGATATACTGTCTGAGATAAACGATGTAAAGGCACATTGTGAGGGCAGACTTTTAAAGGTTATCGTTGAGACCTGCCAGCTTACAACAGAGGAAAAGATAAAGATGACCGAAGTTGTCTCACAGTCAGACGCGGACTTCATAAAGACGTCAACGGGCTTTTCCTCGAGCGGTGCGACCTTTGAGGATATTGAGATATTTAAGGCTCATGTTTCAAACGGCACAAAGATAAAAGCGGCCGGCGGTATTTCATCGATTGAGGACGCCGAAAGGTTTATCGAGCTCGGCGCTGACAGGCTCGGAACAAGTCGCATAGTTAAAATAGTAAAGGGATGATTATGATGTCACTTACGCCAACACCACACAATACCGCAAGACCTGAGGCTTTTGCAAAAACGGTTCTTATGCCCGGAGATCCTCTTCGCGCAAAGTTTATCGCCGAAACGTATCTTGATGACGCAAAGCTCATAAACAATGTACGCGGAATTCAAGGCTACACGGGAACGTATAAGGGAACGCGTGTAAGCGTTATGGCGAGCGGAATGGGTATGCCGTCCATCGCCATCTATTCGCACGAGCTTTTCAACTTTTACGGCATTGAAAACATAATTCGTATAGGCTCTGCCGGGGGTATTGCCGATGATATCGAACTGCGTGACATCGTTGCGGGTATGTCGGCATGTACAAACTCGAACTTTGAGGAACAGTTCGGCTTGCCCGGACGTTATGCTCCGACGGCGAGCTACAAGCTCTTAAAGACCGCTGTAGATATTGCCGAAAGACTCGGTACTCCCATGAAGGTAGGCTCCCTCTACTCATCGGACACCTTCTACGACGATTGCCACGGTCTTGAGGTGTGGAAGAAGATGCACAATGTACTTGCAACCGAAATGGAGGCTGCCGCTCTCTATATGGAGGCTGCACGTGCGGGGAAAAATGCGCTTGCTATCTGCACTATTTCCGACTGTCCGCTAAAGGGCACGGGGCTTGATGCCGAAGCACGTCAGAACACCTTTACACAGATGATGGAGATTGCTCTGAATACCGCGGTTGAGCTTGACTGAGTAGCTTATGTGATTTAATCTGAGCAATTCAACTTGTTTGATTCAACCTGAAAAATTCACCCCGGGAAATTCAATCGTGACTTAAAAAATAAAAGAAGGCAAAAGATATGTCAAAACGTGTTTTTTTAACAGTACTCGACAGCTACGGTGTGGGTGAGCTTCCGGATGCCGACAAGTTCGGTGACGTCGGGAGTAACACACTTCGTTCCTGTACAAAATCCGATAAGTTTAAGGCTGACACGCTTACGAAACTCGGTCTTTTCAACATAGACGGCGTTGATTGCGGACCGAAAAGCAGCAGCCCGCTCGCGTCCTTCGGTAAGTGCGCGGAGCAGTCTATGGGCAAGGACACAACCACAGGTCATTGGGAGATATGCGGGGTTATATCCAAAACTCCAATGCCGACTTTTCCTGACGGATTTCCTCCTGAGGTCATGGAAGAATTTTCACGTCAGACTGGAAGGGGTTGGCTTGTAAATAAACCGTATTCGGGTACAAAGGTCATAAATGAATACGGTGATGAGCACGTAAAGACCGGAAAGCTTATTGTGTATACCTCTGCCGACAGTGTGTTTCAGATTGCCGCACATGAGGATGTTGTGCCGCTTGACGAACTTTACGAGTATTGCAGAATTGCAAGAAAAATTCTTACCGGAAAATACGCCGTCGGACGTGTTATCGCAAGGCCGTTTATAGGCACCGGCAACGGAAATTATACAAGGACGGCAAACAGACATGACTTCTCACTTGTACCACCGAGGACGCTTTTGAACGTGCTTAAGGAAGCCGGACTTGACGTTATCTCAATCGGCAAGATAAATGACATCTTTGCAGGCTCGGGCGTGACGGAAAGTCATCCTACGCACGGCAATGCACACGGTATGGAAGTGATGGATGAGATTGTAAAGAAGGACTTTAACGGACTCTGCTTTACAAATCTTGTTGACTTTGATATGGTTTACGGACACAGGAATGACGTTGACGGATATGCGAACGCCACAGCCGAATTTGACGCATGGCTTTCGGGCTTTATGAAAAAGCTTCGTCCTGATGATATCCTCATAATAACCGCCGACCACGGATGTGACCCGGCTACGCCGAGCACAGATCACTCAAGGGAGTATATTCCGCTCCTGTGGTATGAGAAGGGCGGTCCCGCAACGAATCTCGGCATACGTAAGACGTACGCCGATATCGGAAAGACCATTGAGGAACTCTTCGGTCTTCATTCGGACATTGCGGGGGAGAGCTTCCTCGGCGAAGTGACAATCCCCGAAAATCCTTATGCGAGGTTTAGAAAATGATAACATCTGCAGAACTTCTTAAAAAGGCCGAGGAAGCCATGAGTTTTTCCTACTCGCCTTATTCAAACTTTAAGGTCGGAGCGGCGCTGCTTTGCAAGGACGGCACGGTTTACACCGGCTGCAACGTTGAGAACGCTGCATTCGGCGCCGGTACCTGTGCCGAGCGCAACGCGCTTTTCAAAGCAGTATCCGACGGACACAAGGACTTTATCTCAATAGCGGTTGTCGGCGGTATAAACGGTGTAATAGATGACTTTTGTTATCCGTGCGGTATCTGCCGTCAGGCTCTCTCGGAATTTACCGATGTAACTTTCAAATTTTATTTCAAAAATAAAAACGGTGACGAAGTGAGTTATACTCTCGATGAGATGCTTCCGCACACATTTGACAGTCTTTGATAAGCTTCATACAAGTAGCCGGCAGAGAATATTCTCTGCCGGCTGTTTTTGTGAAATATATGCAACTTATTAGTTGACTATTTGATACATTTGGTAAAAAGAATAATATCGTTGATTAATATTAAATTGTGGTATAAAATGAAATCGGTAGGAAAGTAATTGCTTTTAGGCAATTTAGAAATGTATCTAAATGTGAAGGAGATGTTTACGTGATGACTAAATATGAAAAAATGTTTTATGGAATGGCTTCTTTGATTGTTGCACTTATTGGTACAACAAGTTGTGAATATTTAGGGGTAACAGGATATCTCATATATATCGGAATGTTTGGTGCTATTGCATTTTTCGCAAGTGCAATATTGGAAGGCGGAAAAGAAACTGATAGAGAAACAAATAAAGAAGATGTCAATGAAATAAACAATGAAGACAGAAAAGAAAATACTATTGATGCCAAAACTGCAAATGAAGAAAGCTTCAAAGAGAAAATTAAAGAATGATATTCAGCAGTTTTTAAGGTCGGCAGAGAATGTTCTCTGCCGACTGTTTTCTTTTTGTTAAGTGTTAGCCGATTGTTGACGAAAAACTTTTGCAAGTGTATAATTTTTACAGTTGTTTTTGTTGTGAAAATTCGGTTTCTTTTGAACAAAAGCCCGGTTTCAACAGTAAACCGATTTTCTGACGGATTGAAATAAAATTTTGAAAAAGAGGAGAAAATTATGAGTAAATATCCAAAGCTGTTTGAACCGATAAAAATCGGAAATCTCACCATAAAGAACAGGATTGCTCTCGAGCCGATGCTTCTTGACGTGGGTGAGCTTAACGGTACTGCAGGGGACAGACTTATCGCTTATTACGAGGAACGTGCAAAGGGCGGTGTGGGCCTTATCCAGACAGAGGTTACACGTATCTCCGACTGGACGGGAACAACGGGCCCCGCACAGCTTGCCGTTACAAGTGACAGGTGCATCCCGGGTCTTACAAGGCTTGCACAGGCTGTCCACAAGCATGACGCAAAGATATTTGTACAGCTTCACCATACGGGAAGACAGACGCTCCAGCTTCTTGTTACGGCATGGAAGCTTTCGGATATGATAGGAACAACACCTGCCGCAGGTATATGGTGGAAGATTTTCTTCACTATGACAAAGTATATCGATTACTTTGAAAACCCCCTTATGCACAACTTCTATTTTCCTGTTGTTTCCGCATCAGCCATTCCTACGGGTCTCGGTTCATCTCCGGTTATGCCGCAGAAAACAAGATCTCTTACAAAATGGGAGATTCGCAAGCTTGAAGATGAATTTGCTGACGGAGCGCTTCGCTGTAAAAAGGCCGGAATTGACGGCGTTCAGCTTCACGCAAGTCACGGTTATCTTCTTCAGCAGTTCCTTTCTCCGTACACAAACCAGAGAACTGATGAATACGGCGGATCAACTGAGAACCGTTGCAGATTTATAAAAGAAATCATAGAAAAAATACGTGAAAAATGCGGATCGGATTTCCCGATAACCGTCAGACTTACGGTTGACGAGTATTACAGGATGTACGGCTACGACATGGGTATAACTCTTCCGGAGGGCGTAAAAATCGCAAAGCTCCTTGAGTCCTACGGCATTGACGCCTTGGATATCTCTTCCGGTACATATGATACGATGAATTCATGGCTTGAGCCTACAAGCTTTGATCCGGGCTGGAGAAAGGGAAATGCAGAGGCTGTTAAAAAGGCTGTCAATATACCTGTTATTGCAGCAAACCTTATCCGTTCTCCGGAGCAGGCTGAGGCGCAGCTTGAAGAAGGTATACAGGACATGATCGGTCTCGGTCGTCCGCTCCTTGCAGACCCGTATTGGGTAAAAAAGGCAGAGGAGGGCAGACCGGAGGACATACAGAGATGTGTTTGTTGTCTTTGGTGTATAGAGTCCATGTACAGAGGTGCTATGGAACACAAATCGGGAGAATGCGCTCTTAATCCGCGCACATGCTATGAAACAGAGTTCCCTCTTGTTCCCGAAAAAGACGGAAACGGCAGAACGGTTGTAGTAGCTGGCGGCGGACCTGCAGGTCTTACCGCTGCAAAGGTTCTTGCACAGCGAGGCTTTAAGACAGTTCTCTTTGAGAAGAATCCGTTCCTCGGCGGTCAGTTTGAGCTTGCGGCAATTCCTCCGCACAAGGAAAAAATACGCTGGGCTGTCGAAGATCTCAAAACTGCCTGTGACAAAGAGGGTGTTGAATTCCGTATGAGCACTCCCGTGACGGCAGACACTATCCGTGAGCTTAAGCCCTATGCGGTTATTGACGCAACCGGTGGCATGGCTGCAAAGCCTAAGATTCCGGGCTATGACCTTCCCTGTGTATGCACGATAACGGAGATACTCACGGGAGACGTTAAGCTTTCGGGAAAGAGCGTTGCGGTTATAGGCTCGGGTATGTCCGGCCTTGAAACTGCCGAGAAGCTTGCTTTTGAAGGAAATGCAGTAACCGTTATTGAGATGGCAGATGAGATTGCCCCGGGAACATGGAAGCAGCATATTGATGACGTTAAGCCGAAGCTTGACGATAAGGGAACGAGATTTATCACAGGCTACAAGCTTGTCAAGATAAACGAGGGCTCCGTAGAGATTGAAAGCACAAAGGTTCCGGGACGTATGAAAAATATTTCGTGTGATTACGTTGTTTTGGCTCTCGGTGTAAAACAGAATACATTGCCGGAGAGCATCAAAGCGGTTTGTCCGCGTGTTATAAAGGTCGGAGACGCTGCGCAGGTCGGACGTCTTGCCAATGCAACTCATACGGCATACAGAGCCGCAATGGAACTTAAATGATAGTTTTTGTTGTAATGATTGGCTGAAAAATGTATAATGGTTTTGATAACAACGGCTTTTTTAAGCCCTTTTGGAGGCTAAAAACGAATGGGTAATTATTCGGTATCTCTCGGCAAAATAATAAGAGCCGAGGGCTACAAGGTTCTTTATATGCCGAAGCCGGCAGATGAAATTCTTATCTCGTCCATGGAGGTTTACAGGCCCAGTCTTATTCTGGCACGCTATGATGAAAACTTTACGCCGGAGAGGATTCAGTTTATAGGAAATTCCGAGAGTATATACTTAAAGGGTATTCCGTCTGATGAGATAAGACTTGAGTCTATTGAAAGACTTATGTCAAAGTGTCCCGCCGCCATAGTTTTCTCTGTGGTTATTGACGCTGACTTCATCTGTCTGTTCATGCCTTTTGCGGAAAAGTATCATATTCCGCTTCTTCAGAGCAATGATGAGACTTCCTTTGCGGTATCCTCGCTTGTATCCTATTTAAACGTAGAGCTTGCGGAGAGGGAGACAAGGCACGGCGTTTTGGTCGAGGTTTCCGGTGAGGGTGTGCTTATCATAGGTGATTCCGGCGTCGGAAAATCCGAAAACGTTGTCGAACTTATAAAGCGCGGACACAGACTTGTTGCCGATGATGCCGTTGAGATACGCAAGGTGTCAAAAAAGACTCTCGTTGGTTCCGCACCTGATAACATCCGTCATTTTATCGAGCTTCGCGGAGTCGGCATTATTGACGCTCGCAGACTCTTTGGTATGGGAGCGGTAAAGAATACTACGAAGATAGACCTTGTTGTCGAACTTGAGACATGGGACGAAACAAAAGCGTACGAGCGCATGGGTATAAACGAGGAAACTATCAACATCCTCGGCATCAATGTACCTCTCTGTACCGTTCCTGTTTCTCCCGGACGTAACCTTGCTATAATCATTGAGGTCGCAGCCATAAACAACAGACAGAAAAAGATGGGTCACAATTCGGCAAAAGAGCTTCTTGCAAGCCTCGGTATGCTTGATGAGCCGGAGACAACAACAGATGAAATTGATATCTGGCATTCATAGCCCATTTTAATGAAAATAAATGGACATCGGCTTTAAAACCGATGTCCTTTTTTACGTGCATATGAGATATGGTTTATTTTTTTTGCCTTAGATATTTGACTTATACAAATAATCCTTGCTTGAATCAGTTAAGCGCTTTTTTCCGCTTATTCAAGACAGGTTTTTTTATTCATTTATCTAAGACTGGATTTTTTATTCACTTATCTAAGTTTTATTTGCTTATCTAAGACAAGTGCTTTTTGCCCGCACTATTACTTACGACAAAAATCAAAGCATCTTTATAAGCTTTTCAACGCTGACCTTTGCGTCACCGAGCATGAGCGTAACTCCGTCTGCTTTTGTATAGAGCGGGTTTTCAACTCCTGCATACCCCGGCTTTAAGTCATAGTTACAGATAATGATATGTTTTGCGTCAGCAACGGAGAGGATAGGCATACCTGAAATAGGTGTGTTTTCCGTTTCCTTTGCCGCAGGGTTCATAACATCGTTCGCGCCGACAACTATTGCAACGTCGGTATCCTTGAAGTCATCATTTATGTCCTTCATCTCACAGAGTTTGTCGTATGAAACGTCAACCTCTGCAAGGAGCACGTTCATGTGACCCGGCATACGTCCTGCAACAGGGTGGATGGCGTATCTTACGTTTGTTCCGTTTGCCTCAAGCTTGTCTGCAAGTTGTTTTACGAGTGACTGAGCCTGAGCGAGAGCCATTCCGTAGCCCGGAACGATGATAACGTTCTTTGCTGTTTTCAGGATTTCCGGAAGGTTATTTTCCTTTTTCGGTTCCTCGGCTGCCTTTTCTTCGGTCATCTCTTTTGCCTTTTCAACCGCCTTTTCCGAAGTCTCTTCATCTAAAGCAGACTTGGCAGTTTCGTTATCTGCTTTATAGTCTTTTTTCTTTCCGTGTGATGAGGTCTTTCCGAGAAGAATGTCAAAGAGGTTTCTGTTCATGGCCTTGCACATTATCTGTGTGAGGATAAGGCCTGACGCACCTACAATTCCGCCTATTGCAACGAGAAGAACATCCCCTATTGCAAGACCTGCTATCGACCCGGCAACACCTGAGAATGAATTGAGCAGAGAAATGGTTATCGGCATATCAGCTCCGCCTACTCTTATTGAGAAGAGAAGGCCGAAGGCAAATGAAAGGACGAAAGCTGCAATCATGAGCGGAAGGAGAGCCGGTATGAAAATTGAAAGAACACAGAGTACAAGGGAAGCAACAAGAGAAATGATTGTCAGCGGACTGTGTCCGGGAATAACAACCGGTTTTCCGTTTATTACGCCTTGAAGCTTTCCTGCGGCGATAAGTGAACCGATGAGGGTTATAACGCCGACAACAAGTGCAAGCATTCCGGTAAATACGCTGAAAGAGTTTGCCTCTTTGTCAGTGAGAAGTGTAAGTGCCGCAACAAATGCCGAAGCACCTCCGCCGAAGCCGTTTAGAATCGCAACTGTCTGAGGCATCTGAATCATCTTAACCTTTACGGTTATCCAAACGCCTATTGCAGAGCCGACAAGCATCGCCGCTATAATAACGATAAGCGCGGTTCTGACGTCGCTTCCGAAGACCTCGTATTTAATCATTGTGAGTACTATTGCAAGTGTCATTGAAACGGCTGAAAGCATGTTTCCGGTATATGCCTTTTCAACCTTGCTCATAAGGTAAATTCCGGCGAGCACACCCAAAACAAGGACGGCGCTGGAGATATAGTAAAATAAATCTGTCATTATTTATTACCTCCTTTGTCCTTGCTTTTGAACATCTTAAGCATACGTCCGGTTACGCCGAATCCTCCGACAACATTTATCATTGCAAGTATAAGTGCAAGCGCACCGAAGATATACCCGATAACGGGCTCATTTGCCTTTACTGCAATTACCGTTGATGAAATTGCACCGAGTACCGTTATGCCGGACAATGCATTCATGCCTGACATAAGAGGCGTATGAAGAAGACTCGGAACATTGTTTATAAGCTTGTATCCCACCAACATGGATACAAAAAATACAATTACAAGAATGATTTCCGTTTTCATGTGAATTGACTCCTCGAATTTCTTAAAAAGCGCGACTTCACAGAGGGAGTCGCGCTTTCCTTTTTAAGCGGATTTATGTTTACAGATTATGTAATCAAAGACCCATTGCCTCAAGAGCGCCGGCATGAACAATCTTTCCGTCGATTGTTGTAAGTGCCGATTTTATGATTTCATCGTTCATGTCGAGAGAAATTTCTCCGTCCTTTGTTATGAACTTTATGAGCTCATACATATTGTTTGCAAACATCCAGGTTGAGCTTGTAGGTAAGATACCCGGAATGTTCTTTGTTCCGATGATTGTAACACCGTGTTTAACCTCGATAGATCCCTTAGGAGTAATCTCACAGTTACCGCCCTGGTCGATTGAGATATCAACTATTACGGAGCCCGGCTTCATCATCTTAACCATTTCCTCTGTTATGAGGATGGGAGCGAGCTTGCCCGGAATAAGAGCAGAGCAGAAAACGATGTCCATGTCGGGAAGAATCTTTGCAAGGGTTTCCTGTTCTCCCTTGAGCACGTCATCCGGAAGACGGAGAGCATATCCGCCTTCACCTACTGCGAGAGCGGGATCGATTCCGAGTTCAACTATCTTTGCACCGAGTGACTGTGCATTTTCACGACCCATAGGTCTTATATCTGCCGCATGCGTAACACCGCCGAGACGTTTTCCGGTTGCAAGAGCCTGCATGCCTGCAACGCCTGCGCCGAGAACAAGTATGTTAGCCGGCTTGATGAGTCCGACAGCACAGGTTGTCATCGGTATGAACCACGGAAGTCTGTCAGCTGCCATAAGCATACCCTTGTAGCCTGCACATGTACTCATGGATGTAAGTGCGTCCATCGACTGAGCGCGTGAAATACGCGGGATACCGTCAAGTGTTATTGAAATGATACCCTTTGCCGCCATGTCCTTTACCATCTGATGGTTAACGGGAGAAGCAGGGTGGATGAAAGTGATAAGATACTGTCCGCTATGCATCATTTCAATTTCGTGCTTACCCTTTTCAGAGTTGAAAAGCGGCTCTTTTACCTTTAAGATAACCCCTGCCTTTTCGTAGAGTTCTTCTACGTCGGGAACAATCTTTGCTCCTGCTGCGATGTACTGGTCATCGGTAAAATGTGCGCCTTTTCCGGCATTTTGCTCAACAAGAACCTCTGCACCGAGAGCTACATACTCTTTTACGGTGTCCGGTGTTGCTGAAACACGATCCTCTTCGTGCATGATCTCCTTTGGAATTCCAATGATCATTTTTGATTACGCCTCCATTTCATTTTTTCAAAAAAAAAAATTGTGATGTTCCGCACTGGAATTTTTTTCACAATGGGAATTATAACACAAAAAATTTTACATTGCTATAAGAAATGCAAAAAAATCATTACAAATTTTGAATAATTTTTGTTGAATTTGACCGCAGGTTTGTGTTATTATCATATTTGTACACGTACACGGTTGGGAACGTGTTTTAATTATGAGAGGAGGATTATTTTGAAAGATGCAAAAACCTTGGCATACGTGAACGCATATGGTGTTCTTGCCACACTTGAGAATCTCTGTGAACTTGACCCGGGCGCAAAAAAGGTATGTCAAAAACTGAAAAAGCCTGTATCACTTTGTTTTGAGGTTACAGACGGACCTTGTGTAACATACAATTTCTCAAAAGACGGTTGTAAGCTTACAGACGGTGACGCCGGCTGCACCTGTAAGATGAAGTTTTCATCGCCTGAGAAGTTCAATGACCTCATTGACAACTCAAAACCCGGAGTTCCGGTAAAGGGTGTCCCCCAGACGCTTATGTTCCTCATGGGCCCATTTACGAAGCTCACAAACATTCTTGTTAAGTATTTAAGACCTTCCGATAAGGATCTTAAGAATCCCGACTTTTTTGAAAAGTCAACAATACTGACCATGTACACTATTGCCGGTGCTATCTGTGCTATAGGAAATAACGACCAGATAGGAAAGCTTTCTGCATCATATATCGTTGACGGAGACATCCAGATGGGTATTACAGATAAGGTATATGTAACTATCTCGGCAAAGAATCATATTCTTTCACTTGTAAAGGCAAAGCCGGAAAATCCGCGCGCTATTATGGAGTTCAGAACTGTTGAGCTTGCAAACGGACTTTTCAACGGAACGGCTTCGACCATCGGTGAGCTCTGTGCCGGAAACATATATATGAGTGGAATGATCAACATGATAGACAACGTAAACCGCATTCTCGACAGAGTTGCGCTTTATCTTGCATAAGAAGGGGGATATTCTGACATGAGTAAATATCCGGAGTACAAACATGAGAAATCTCAGGAATGGTTTAACCGTGCGCTTGCGGCTATACCTGCAGGTGTTTACGGACACCTCGGACCTTCAGAGGGTCTTTTCCTTCCTATAACAAAATGGCCTCTTATGGGCGACCATGCAAAGGGCTCATATTTCTGGGACGTTGACGGAAACAAGTACCTTGACTTTATGTGTGCTTATGGTCCGAACGTTCTCGGATACTGTGATGATGAGGTTGATGCTGCCGCTATAGAACAGCTCAAGATCGGAAACTGTACAACATCTCCGTCTTATAAGATGGTTGAGTGTGCGGAGCTTCTTAAGGACACGGTAGATATTGCAGACTGGGCTTTCTTTATGAAAAACGGCTCTGACGCAACAACATTCTCCGTTATGTGCGCACGTGCCCATACCGGCAGAAAGAAGATAGTATTCTTCAAGGGCTACTATCACGGTGACTTCCAGTGGGCACAGAAGGCCGACTATCCGGGAATTCTTCCCGAGGAAGTTGAAAACAACATAGTTATTCCCTGGTTTGACATGGCTGCTCTTCAGAGAGTATGGGATGAAAACCACGGTGACATTGCCGGAATCATAGCTCAGCCTTATGACCACGGTAACTTCTTTGATAACGTTCCCGCAACAAAAGAGCAGTGGGCAGCAGTTCGTAAGTTCTGTGATGACCACGGTATGGTTCTTATTATTGACGACGTACGCTGCGGCTTCCGTCTTGACCTTGCAGGCTCTGACCATTACTACGGCTTTAAGGCAGACCTTATCTGCTTCTGTAAGGCGCTTGCAAACGGATACAACATGTCCTGCGTATGCGGTCAGGAGCACATGAGAACTACTGCTTCGTCAGTAACCTATACGGGCTCATACTGGATGAGTGCAGAACCCTTTGCCGCTTGTATCGCATGTATTAACAAGATGAAGAGACTTGATACGCCGACCATGTTCCGTGAAAAGGGACTTAAGCTTGCCGACGGACTCAAAGCAGCCGGACGTGAACACGGATTTGACCTTATCGTTTCCGGTGAGCCTGCTCTCTTTTATCTCAGAATTGCAAACGACAATACTCTCATGCTTCATCAGGAGTGGGTTGCAGAGTGTGTAAGCCGCGGCTTGTTTATCACTTCTCACCACAATCACTTCATAAATGCGTCTCTTACAGACGAGGACATCGCTCTTGCGGTTGATATCGCAAACGATGCATTCTCCGTTGTTGCAGAGAGACATCAGGATCAGGGCTTTATTAAATAATTTTGAGCATAAAAAAATTGAAAGGGGATAAATTATGCCAGCAAATTACGGACCATTCGATAAAGCAGAATGGTTGCGTCTTGAAAAGAAGGCAGATGAGCTCAGACGTCTTACACTTCAGACATCTATCTGGGGCGGTTCGGGACATCTCGGCGGTGCCATGTCAGCTATGGATGTCATGACAATTCTCTACCATCGTTTTATGAAACTTGACGCACACAATCCAAACTATCCTGACAGGGATAGATTCGTACTCTCGAAAGGACACGCAGCAGTAGGTTATGCTCCTGTTCTCGTGGATTACGGATATATGCCGGTTGACGAACTCAAAATCTTTAACCTTACCGGAGCAAAGATAGGTATGCACCTTGACTGCAATAAGGTAAAGGGTGTTGACTTCTCAACAGGTTCTCTCGGTCACGGTATTTCTCTCGGTGTAGGAGCTGCTCTTGCCGCAAGAATGAAGGGTCAGGATTATATGACCTTCGTGCTCTGCGGTGACGGTGAGATGAATGAGGGCTCAAACTGGGAGGCTATCATGTCGGCAGCACAGTTTAAGCTTTCCAACCTTGTTATCATGGTTGACAACAACAAGTGCATGATCGACGGACGTGTTTCCGATGAGATGAATATTGAGCCTATAGACAAAAAGCTCAAGGCATTCAACTGCAACACATACCGTGTAGACGGACACAACTTCTCACAGCTCAATATTGCTCTTGAAGCTGCTATTGAGTACAGAAAGAACGGCGGAGATAAGCCGACAGCTATTGTTCTTGATACCTTCAAGGGTGAGGGCGTTGACTTCATGCGTGATGACTATCTCTGGCATTATGGCTCTCTTGATGAAGCAAAGGCTACAAGAGCTTTTGCCTCTCTTGACAAATACTATAAAGAGCGTGTTGCTCGTGCAGAAAAGGAGGGCAAATAATCATGGGTGGTATGACATATACAAGTATCGAAGCTGAGAAACTTACTACAGCCGAGTACTACGGAAAGGCATTGCATGACCTTGGCGTTGAGCATCCTGAGGTTGTTGCTCTCACCGCTGACCTTGCAAAGTCAACAAAGATAAGTGCATTTGCAAAGGAGTTCCCGGACAGACTCATAAACGTGGGAATCGCTGAGCAGAACATGTTCGGTATTGCCGCAGGTCTTGCAAAGAACGGCTTCGTTCCTTTTGCATCTACATTTGCAATTTTTGCCGCTGCACGTTCTCTTGATCAGATTCATTCGGATATCTGCTATCAGAACGTTCCCGTAAAGATTCTTGCATCTCATGCAGGTACATCTTTCGGCCAGGCAGGTTCAACACATCACTCTCTTATTGACCTTGCCGTTATGCGCTCTCTTCCGCACATGACAGTTATGTGTCCGTGTGACGGTGCAGAGGCTTACAAGCTCGTTAAGGCTGCATATGATATCCCGGGTCCGGTATACATACGTATCAACCGCGGTTTCGACGCAGTTGTTTATGAGGGCGGACCGGATTCCGTAGATTTCGTATGGAATAAGGCTGCTACAATGATGGAGGGCAGAGACCTCACTATCATCGCTATCGGTGCCGGTGTATTCCAGGCCATGCAGGCTGCACGTATGCTTAAGGCTGACTGCGGACTTAATGTCCGTGTGCTCAACATGCATACCATAAAGCCTCTTGATAAGGAAGCTATAAAGAGGGCTGTTGATGAAACAGGCTGTATAATCACTGTTGAGGACCATGTTATTCAGGGCGGTCTCGGCTCTGCCGTAGCAGAGGTTATTGCCGAACACGGAAGACCCTGCAAGTTCAAGATGCTCGGTCACGACAACGACTTCTCAACAATAGGTCTTCAGGAAGACCTTCTCTCAATTGCCGGTATTGACGCAAACGGTGTTGAAAGAGCAGCTGCAGAGCTTCTCGGACTCAATATCCATGCTGACGACAACTGGGACGACGAGTATTGATAAAGGAGGAAAGAATTATGCCAAACGAAGAAACCCGTTATGCTAATAAGGTTTTCATGGCAGGTGCTTTGCCTCTTATGAAAATCATTGCAACAGATGTTCCGTCTCTTAACAAGCTTTTTACATTGCCGAGAATAAACGCAGTTTATCAGGTATCTGTAAAGGCTGACGGTAAAAAAGAAGGAGTTCACTTTGTAGTTACCAAGGGTGAGTGGGAAACTTACCAGGGTCTCTATGAAGGACCTAACCAGATCGACGGAGAACTCGCATTTTCTTCCATGGAGAAAATGAATGCCTTCATGAAGGGAGACATGACGAAGCTTCCCGCTATAAAGATAAAGAACGTTCCGAAGTTCGGTCTCTTTATGGCTGTGCTTCTCAAGATGTCTGCACTCCTCAACATGGCTGAGCCTCCTGAGGATGAAGAAACGCAGCTTCTTCTTACAAAGCTTTATTTTTCACTTCTTTCAACAGGAATTTCGGCTCTTAATAAGCTTGGACATCCTGCTGTTTCAAAGTGGGTAAAGGAGTCTCCTGACCGCTGCTATCAGTGGGAGGTAGTAGGACATCCCGAGGTTGCCGCTTACCTTCGTATTGCCGAGGGCAAGTCAAAGGCAGGTAAGGGTATCTACGAGCGTTCAAAGCCGTTCTTTACCATGAAGTTTGACTGTGCAAAGTCTGCACTTCTTATCCTCATGGAGATAGGCGACATGTTTGAAATGACCGCAAACCGTCAACTCATCATGGAGGGCGGACCGGAATTCGGCGTACAGCTCGGTGACCATATGACTACCGTAGGTCATCTTGCAAAATAAGTAACCGGATAAATCAAAATCCGTACCATATCACGGTGATTTTCAACCGACAGAAAAAACGCAGATTGCGTAACTTTCTGTCGGTTGTTTTTATATCTTTTTTTGTTAGTTTCTATTGGCATGACAGGTGGGTTTATGATAGTATATTAACTGTATAAGTTTGTAAATTTGTTTTATAATCGGGATATGATAAAATGAAGTACAGAATAGGAGTTGACCTCGGCGGAACAAATATTGCTGCCGGCGTGGTCGACGAGGATATGAAGATTGTTGCGAAGTCGTCTGTGAAGACGAATTTGCCACGTCCGGCAGAAGAGATTGCCGACAGCATAAAGGAAGCGGTACTGCTTGCCGTGGCGGAGTCCGGCATAACGCTTTCCGACATTGCGTCTGTCGGCATAGGCACACCGGGAGCGGTAAATTCCGACGGTGTTGTTGAGTTTTCATCTAACCTGGGTTTCAATGACACGCCCCTCCGCCGCCTTGTGGAGGAGCGTCTCAAAATTGAAACCCATATAGATAATGATGCAAACTGTGCCGCTCTCGGTGAGCAGGCTGCGGGCTGCGGAGAAAATGCAGGGAACTTTATCGCAGTTACCCTCGGCACGGGAATCGGCGGAGGAATTATTCTTGACGGAAAACTGTTTTCGGGTATAAACGGTGCCGCGGGTGAAATAGGACACATGGTTATAGAGCATGAGGGTATAGCCTGTCCGTGCGGACGGATAGGGTGTTTTGAACAGTACGCCTCCGCAACCGCGCTTGTACGTCAGGCAAAGGATGCTTTGCTCCGAGACAGAGACCATGACAGTTACATGTGGAAGCTTACAAATGACGATATTGAAATGGTTGACGGCAAGGTTGTTTTTGACGCGGCGCACAAGGGAGACGAAACCGCTTTAAAGGTTATAGACAGATTCATAGAATGGCTCTCCTGCGGAGTAACAAACCTCATAAACATTTTTCAGCCGGAGATACTCTGTATCGGCGGAGGAATCGCAGCACAGGGAGACTTCATCATAAAGCCTCTTACGGAAAAGGTTGAGCGCAAGCGTTATACGCAGCACGCAAAGAGACAGACAAAAATCTGCGCCGCAACACTCGGCAACGACGCCGGCATAATCGGTGCTGCACTGCTTTTTTAACACCTGTTTTTCGACCTTCATTATAAAATAAAAGAGAAAAGCCCGGAAACAGAATTACATATTTGAAGGTACTGAAAATGCGTAAGCGTCACGAAAAACGGTATTGTCTGAGGCGAAAATTTGAAATTGTATTTTATTACGTGTTTTGGAGTTTTATTATGGAGAAAATTATAAGTGTGGCAGAAACTGTCGGATGCAAGGTGACAAGAAATGCCGACATGAGCAAGTTCACGACCTTTAAGGTCGGGGGTCCTGCGAAGCTTGTTATCGAGCCGAACAGTGTAGAAGCACTTTCGGAGGTGCTTAAAGCCTGTAAAAAAGAGGGAGTAAAGCCGATAGTGCTCGGTAACGGCAGCAATGTGCTTGTCAGAGATTCCGGAATAGACGGTGTCGTTATAGTTATGGGAGATTCGTTCTCAAAGATAGAGTATTTCGGAAATAATATGGTTAAGGCGCAGGCAGGGGCAAGGCTTGCGGCTCTCTGTAATTTTTGCCTTGACTACAGCCTGACGGGTATGGAGTTTGCTTACGGAATCCCCGGAACGGTAGGCGGTGCGGCATTTATGAATGCCGGAGCTTACGGCGGAGAGATGAAGGACGTAATCATGGTCGTAAATCATATGACGCTTGACGGTGAGCGCGGCTCGTACCAGGGATCACAGCTCGACTTCTCATACAGACACAGCGCATATGTTGATTCGGAGCTTATCATTACGTCGGTTATCTTTCTGCTTGATAAGGGAAATCCTGATGCCATAAAGACAAAGATGACGGATATCTTAAACCGCAGAAAGGCAAAGCAGCCGCTTGAGTTCCCAAGCGCCGGAAGTACTTTTAAGCGACCGGAAGGGTATTTTGCCGCGGCTCTTATAGATGAGTGCGGACTTAAGGGAAAGACCGTCGGAGGCGCACAGGTATCCGAAAAGCATGCCGGCTTTGTCATAAACAGGGGCGGAGCAACAGCAGAGGACATACTTACACTCATGGAAGAAATTAAGAAGACAGTAAAAGAACAGAAGGGCGTTATACTTGAGCCCGAGGTAAGGATATTATGAATTTTATCATTGTTACCGGCCTTTCCGGAGCGGGAAAATCAAAAACCATAGAGATACTTGAGGACATCGACTTTGTCTGTATTGACAACCTGCCCCCGAAGCTTCTACCCGCGTTCGGACAGATAGTTCAAAAAAGTGAACAGGATACAAAGACGGCGATAGTTACGGACGTCAGATCCGGTACGGGCTTCCGTGAGCTTTTTACATCGCTCGGCGAGTTGCGTGACTTGGGAATTGACTATAAAATACTGTTCATTGACGCGGACAATCCTACGCTTATACATCGCTTTAAGGAGACCAGGAGGCGCCATCCGCTCTCCAACAAATACAGCGATATCTCAAGAGCAATTGAAGCGGAACGTGAAATAATGGAACCTGTAAAGCAGGTTGCCGATTTTATCATAGACACCACGCATATGTCCTCAAAGCAACTTCGTGAGCGTATTGCGGGACTTTTCCTTGAGAACCTTCAGCAGACCATGCAGATTCAATGTATGTCGTTCGGCTTTAAGTACGGAATACCTGCGGACGCTGACCTTGTATATGATGTGCGATGCCTGCCGAATCCTTTTTACATCGACTCAATGAGAAATCTTACGGGTCTTAACGAAGAGGTTAGCTCATATGTCATGAAATTTGACCAGTCAAAGGAGCTTCTTAAAAAGCTTGAGGATATCATTGACTTTTCCATTCCTCTTTACAGGGACGAGGGAAAGAGCGACCTTGTTATAGCCTTTGGTTGTACGGGCGGAAAACATCGCTCGGTGACCTTTGCCGAAGCGGTTTATTATCACTTAAAGGATGAAAAACTCCCCGTGTCGATAATGCACAGGGATATCGCAAAATGATAAAAGATACAAATTTTCTGCATGAGGGGAGGTGTGAATATGTCATTCGCATCAGACGTAAAGGACGAAATAATTGAAAAGAGCGAGCTTGCACGTATGTGCGGTGGAATGAAGGAATGCTGTATTCATGCCGAGATGTACGGACTTCTCCTCTTTTGCAGGGACTTTTCGGCAAACAGGATATGTATCAAGACCGAGCACAGCGGGGTGGCTTCTCTCTATGCGGGCTTTGTTCAAAAAATTCTGGGCAGGAAGCCCAAGATTGAAAAGTCGTCCGCAGGCAATATACGTGTTTCCGTCAGGGGAGAGGCAGACCGACAGAAAATACTTGAGACATTCGGACACACGGGCTCGGAGATAACCAGAAGACTTAATCGCGCAAATCTCGAGTTTGAGTGCTGTATACCTGCACTTATACGCGGTGCATTTCTCTCGTGCGGAACTATTACAAATCCCGAAAAGGATTACCATTTGGAATTTGTTATTTCGCATAAGGTTTTGTGTGATAACCTGAAAAAGCTTATGAATGAGGTTGACATATACCCGAAGTACGTTGTACGAAAGGGTGTACACGTTCTCTACTTCAAGGATAGCGAAAAGGTTGAGGATCTTCTCACGTATATGGGTGCGCCGGATTCATCCCTTGAGATAATGGGGACTAAGATGTACAAGGATATGCGTAATAAGGTAAATCGCAAGATGAACTTTGAAAACGCCAATTCCTCGCGTGCATTTGACGCTGCTTACAGGCAGATAGAGGCCATACGCTTTATCGAGAAAGAAAAGGGACTGGGGTATCTTTCAAACGACCTCATCGAGCTTGCAAAGCTTCGACTTATGAATGAGGATTATTCTCTTAAGGAACTCGGCGATGAGCTGACGGAGCCTATTTCAAAATCCGGGGTGAATCACAGACTTAAAAGAATACTTAAAACAGCTGAAGATCTGGGGTGGCACGAATGAGTTTTACACATCTTCATCTTCATACTGAATACAGCCTTCTTGACGGAGCATGCCGCATAAAGCCTCTTATAAAAAGAATTGCCGAGCTCGGACAGGATTCCGTAGCTATAACCGACCACGGAGTGATGTACGGAGCGGTGGAGTTTTATGAAGAGGCAAAAGAAGCCGGAATAAAGCCGATTATAGGCTGTGAATGCTACGTTGCCGCAGACAGCATGTATGACAAACAAGGGGTTGCCTCAAAGGTGAGACATCACCTTATTTTATTATGCGAAAATGATATCGGATACAGAAACCTTATAAGTATGGTATCCGATTCCTTTACAGAGGGCTTTTATGTAAAGCCCAGAATTGACAAGGACCTTCTTAAAAAGCACCATGAAGGTCTTATCGCTCTTTCTGCCTGTCTTGCCGGAGAGGTTGCAACGAAGCTTCAGGACGGGGACTATGAGGGCGCAAGGGAAACAGCGCTTTGGTACAATGAGACCTTCGGTGACGGAAATTATTTTATCGAGGTTCAAAATCACGGATTACCCGAGCAGATACGAATTTTACCGGACCTTATAAGACTTTCCGAAGAAACGGGTATACCGCTTGTTGCGACTAATGACTGTCACTATATACAAAAAGAGGATTCGCTGGTACAGAAGATACTTGTCTGTATACAGACAAACCACACTATAAATGAGGATACCGGTCTCGGATTCAGAACAGATGAATTTTATGTAAAATCCGAAGAGCAGATGCGTGAATTATTTGCCGAGATACCATCTGCCGTTGACAATACACAAATGATTGCCGACAGGTGTAACTTAACCTTTGAATTCGGGCATATCATTCTTCCGCATTTTGAAGTGCCGGACGGAAGAGACCATGCCGAGTATCTGCGCGCGCTTGCGACTGCCGGATTTGGCAAGAGGTATAAGGACCTGCCGACTGAGACACTTGAAAAATACAAGGAACGCTTTGATTATGAGTTATCGGTTGTCGATTCGATGGGGTACACCGATTATTACCTTATAGTTTACGATTTCGTAAGATATGCAAAGTCAAGAAATATTCCCGTGGGACCGGGGAGGGGCTCGGGAGCGGGCAGCATAATTGCGTACTGCGTCGGAATAACCGATATCGACCCTATGAAGTACAATCTTCTTTTTGAGCGGTTTTTAAATCCCGAGCGTGTTTCAATGCCGGATTTTGATATCGACTTTTGTTATGAGCGCCGCGGTGAAGTTATTGATTATGTTGTTGAAAAATACGGTGCGGATCATGTTTCACAGATCGTGACCTTCGGAACGCTTGCTGCGAGAGCCGCAGTGCGCGACGTAGGCAGGGTTCTCGGAATTCCGTATGCCAAGGTGGATGAGGTATCAAAAAAAATACCGTGGAAGCTGAGCCGGGACCTTAAGAAGGCTATTGAGGCTACGCCCGATCTTTCAAAGATGACGGAGACGGATCCGGAGATAAAGAAGCTTATCGAA
Source organism: uncultured Oscillospiraceae bacterium (assembly GCA_900545655.1). Taxonomy (GTDB): domain Bacteria; phylum Bacillota; class Clostridia; order Oscillospirales; family Acutalibacteraceae; genus UBA1227. The sequence goes on along the minus strand of UQZY01000003.1, from coordinate 44,574 downwards.
TATTCACTGAAAATTGAGGGTATGCCGAGGCATACGTCCACACATGCGGCCGGAGTTGTTATAACAAGAGATCCGGTCAGTACATATGTGCCGCTTGCTCAAAAGGACGGAATTGTGGTAACTCAGTACACCATGACAACTCTTGAGCAGCTTGGACTGTTGAAAATGGACTTCCTCGGACTTCGCACGCTTACGGTGATTGCGGACTGTGAAAAGCTCATAAGGAAAACAGAGCCTGATTTTTCGATAAAAAAGATCGATTTTACGGATAGAGCTACCTTTGAGATGTTCGGCAGGGGTGACACGGAAGGGGTATTTCAGTTTGAATCCATGGGCTTGCGTAACGTGCTTACGCAGTTTAAGCCTACCTCTGTGGAGGACCTTATAGCACTTACATCTCTCTACAGGCCGGGTCCCATGGATTCCATACCGAAGTATATCTACGGAAGACACAATCCGGATAAAATAAAGTATGAAACTCCGCAGCTCCGGAGTATCCTCGGCGTTACCTACGGCTGCATGGTTTATCAGGAACAGGTTATGCAGATTTGCCGTGAACTTGCCGGATACTCGCTCGGGCATGCGGATATCGTGCGGCGTGCCATGTCAAAAAAGAAGCACGAAGTCATGGAAAAGGAACGCACGACCTTTGTTGAAGGCTGCGCGAAGAACGGGATTTCAAATACAGTTGCAAACTCTATTTTTGACCGCATGATTTCCTTCGCGTCCTATGCCTTCAACAAATCGCACGCCGCAGCATATGCGACACTCGCGTTTGAGACGGCTTATCTCAAATGCCACTATCCCGCAGAGTTTATGGCGTCTCAGATAACGAGCGTACTCATGTTCACGGACAAGGTGGCAGAGTATATCTCCGAATGTCGTGACTTAAAGATTGAAGTTCTGCCGCCTCATGTCAACTCGAGTGTCGCAGACTTTGTCGCCGGAGACGGAAAAATCCGCTTCGGCTTGCTTGCGGTTAAGGGTCTCGGTAAAGGCCTTATTGACGAGATAGTGAGGGAGCGTACACAAAACGGTGATTATAAAAGCTTTTACAGCTTCATAAAGCGTGTCTACAGCCGTTCGTTTAACCGCAAGGCGGCCGAGAGCCTTATAAAGTGCGGAGCACTCGACGGCCTCGGCTTAAACCGACGCCAGATGCTGAATGTACTGCCGGATATCATGTCGGAGCTTGATACCGACCGGCGACAGAATGTAGAGGGTCAGATAGGTCTCTTTGATATGGATATGGGTGTCGGCAGTACGGTGCTCTCCTCCGAGCCGGCAGTTCCGGAGCTTCCTGAGTTCAGCTATACGGATATGCTTATTTATGAAAGAGAAACGACGGGTATATACATCTCCGGTCATCCCATGGAACCGTACAAGGTTCTTGCAAAAGAGCTAAGAAGCGCAAGAGTTTCGGAGCTCCTTTCGGCTTCAGAGGACGGAACGTCACGCTATAAGGACGGAGATACCGTTAAGGTTCTCGGAATGATTTCAGGTATAAAAATAAGAGTTACAAAAGCCGGCTCAACGATGGCAAATGCGACCGTAGAAGATATGACCGGCGGCATAGAACTCATTATTTTTCCGAAAACTTATCTTGAGTATTCCGGGCTTTTGAGTGAAAACTCCGTGTTTATTGTAGACGCACGGCTCTCCGTGGAGGAGGGAGAAAAACCTTCACTCATGTGTATGCGGATAGCTCCGGTAAACAAAGAGAGTGCGGCAAGGGCGGTAAAGGATGCCTCCCGACGGAAATCCGGAAAACACGGTCTCTTTTTAAGGATTGAGAGTGAAGATAAAAAAGAGGAAATTCGACTTGCAAGGTCAGCCCTCGGCAGGGTAAGGGCAGGTGTCGGGGCGAAAGCCGTACCGGTATATTTTTACTTTAGCGATACCCAAAAATACATGGTTTCGGGCGAGTTTTCGGAAGTAATACCGAATGAGGCTCTGATTTCCGAGCTTAAGAGAATCTTGGGAGAAAACAATGTTGTTTTGAAGTGATTTGCTTGCAGTATATTTGCTGTGAACACTCCGCTTTATACGAGAAAAACATACTCGGTCCATGCATAAATTGCACGGCTGGGTTATGTCTTGAAAAAAACACTGAAAATAATCCAAATTTTACAAAAAATCTCCCGATAAGGAATTGACAAATATTTGAATTTGATATTATACTTTATTGGTGTTCAGTATTATGCCGTCAGGGTGTTTTTTCTGTGGTATATGCTGTGGTATATAAAGTTTTGGAGGCAATCGCAAATGAAAACTATAGGTGTTCTGACAAGCGGCGGAGACGCGCCGGGAATGAATGCCGCAATCCGTGCAGTCGTTCGTACGGGTATAGAGAATGACATGCGCGTTTTCGGAATCAATAACGGCTTTGAGGGTCTTATGGACGGGGATATCATGGAGATGAATCTTCGCTCTGTTTCAAATATCATTCAGCGCGGCGGAACCATACTTCACACCGCACGCTCAGAGGAGTTTAAAACTCTGCGCGGACAGCAAAAGGCAGCGGATATGTGCAGGAGACTCGGAATTGAAAGCCTCGTCATAATAGGCGGTGACGGTTCCTTCCGAGGAGCACAGGAGCTTGCAAAGCAGGGGATTAACTGTGTGGGTATTCCGGGCACTATTGACAACGACATAGCGTGTACGGATTACACCATAGGCTATGACACGGCGATGAACACCGTTATGGAAATGGTCGATAAGGTTCGTGACACGACCGAGTCTCACTCAAGGTGCAGCGTTGTAGAGGTTATGGGAAGAAATGCAGGATATATCGCCCTTTATTCGGGTATCTCCGTAGGTGCGACCAGTATTCTTGTACCCGAGTTTAAATACGATTTTGAAATAGACATAATCGACAGAATGAAAAAGACCATAAGCACGGGAAAACGTCATTTCATCATTATTCTCGCAGAGGGCTGCGGAAATGCGACCAAGATGGCGAAGGAGATTCAGGAGAGAACCGGTGTTGAGACAAGAGCTACCATTTTGGGACACGTCCAGCGAGGCGGCTCGCCGACGGTAAGAGACAGAGTTCTGGCATCGCGTATGGGAAATTATGCGGTACGTCTTTTCAATCATTCGCATGAGAGCCGTATCATAGGTGTAAAAGCTGATGAAATAGTTGACTATCCCATAGACGAAGCACTTGCCATGGAAAAAACTCTCGACCTTGAAACCTATCGTATGGCACATGAGATATCCATTTAAAAACCGGATTTGTCGGTATATAAGGTATAGAAAGATATTATTTTAAAAAATTATTATTTAAAAACAGCCGGTGTATCGGCTGTTTTTTTTGTCCAGTTTTTGTCACCTTTATTTTGCCGGAAGCTGCAGAAAATATTTTTGTGCAATGAAATGAGGTGATGCTTTGCAAAGAAAGAAAAAATTTGTGACGACATTGTCCTTCGCCATTTGCACGATAACTCTGATCGGATTTATAATCTGGAACAATGTATATGCAAAGGCTGCAAAATCTGTTCCCGTGTCAAGACAGTACGTTACAGTCAGCGGAGATGTCTTTGGCATACGTCTTTATTCAGACGGGATTCTTGTAGTCGGGACAAATTATGTTAAAACAAAAAGCGGAAGTGAAAATCCGGCGCAGGAGGCAGGGCTTAAGGTCGGGGATGTCATAAAAGCAATTAACGGACGAAGAGTGACAAGCAATTCCGATTTCGGCGCTGCGGTGAACGCGTCAGGCGGCAATGAGATTGAACTTCTCGTATGCAGAAACAATGAAGACAGAGTTGTAAGGTTCTTTCCCGTGCTGTCCGCCGAGGACAATAAATACAAGGCCGGTCTCTGGGTTCGGGACAGTACTGCGGGAATAGGTACACTCACATATTTTGATAATAATTCATTGGAGTTTGCCGGTCTCGGCCACGGAATATGTGATGTTGACACCGGAGAGCTTATGCCGCTTCTCGGAGGTGACACGGTGTACGCCCGGATAACAGGATCATACAAGGGGACTAAAGAGGATACAGGTGAGCTTTGCGGAGTCTTTTCGGACGAGATACTGGGACCGCTTACGGAGAACACAGATTTCGGTGTTTTCGGGAGTATTTCGGGTGACCAGATATCCGGAACGGTTATGCCGGTTGCTATGAGAGATGAAGTCAGAACCGGAAGAGCAAAGATAATATCTACGGTAGATGAAAACGGACCGAAGGAATATGAAGTGGAAATAACAAGAATTTACAGGAATTCGGACAGTTCAAAATGTATGGCTATAACCGTTACTGACAAGAAGCTTATCGAAAAGACCGGCGGAATAATACAGGGAATGTCCGGAAGTCCCATCATTCAGGACGGTATGTTAGTGGGCGCTGTAACGCACGTCCTGGTTCATGATCCGCTCAGAGGCTATGGTATTTTTGCCGAGAAAATGGTGCTAAGGTCGAAAAACGAATAAAAACACAAGATTTTGGGGTCCTCGGATATACGATTCAAAAATATGGTATAAAATCCCAAAATAATCCTTGCGGTATTTCTTTGCTTATGGTAAAATATGGAAGTAATTTGCGAGGAGGTAATGTAAATGGAGAAAACATTGAAAATTTTAATGACATCTGACGAAAAAGAATTGACCCGCGAATATTGTACGGCTCTCAGAGATGCAGGTTTCAATGTAGTTGTGATGAACGATTCGGAAGTATCCGAGGTCGGGAGCCACGGAGATTCAAGTTTTCAGGATAAGGATCTCACAGTTACAATATCTGAAATCATGCATCAGATAGGCGTTCCGGCACATATCAAGGGATATCAGTATCTGCGTGAAGCAATCTTACTTTCGGTGGGTGACGATGAAATGATAAACTCCGTGACAAAATACCTCTATCCGACAGTCGCAAAGAAATTCGGCACAACCCCGTCAAGAGTGGAAAGAGCTATAAGACATGCAATCGAGGTTGCATGGGACAGGGGCGATGTAGATGTTTTAAGCTCGTACTTCGGCTATACAATTCAGAATCAACGCGGAAAACCTACAAACAGTGAATTTATCGCTATGATAAGCGACAGACTCAAATTAAAAATGAAGAAAGCGTCCTGATAATCATGGGAAAGAGCTTTAACGGCAGCCGTCCTGTTCGGCTGCCGTTTTTTGATGTTTACATGGGTGCTTTCATGTGTTAAAATCGATAGGGTTGTTGTAAAAAACAATTAAAAATGTCTAAAAGAATACTAAAGTGTAGAAGTGTGGTTATAGTATGTCATTTCAAAACGTTATAACTCTTCTCGGCGGTATCGCGATGTTCATCTTCGGTATGAACAAGATGAGTGACAGCCTTAAGGATATGGCGGGCTCTTATCTTAAGAAGATACTTGCAAAGCTTACGGAGAAGAGAATTGTTGCGGTGCTTGTCGGGGCAGGACTTACAGCTCTTATTCAGAGTTCAAATGCAATGTGCTCTATGGCTGTCGGCTTCGTAAATGCCGGACTTATGGACCTTGAACGGACATTCGGAATTATTCTCGGTGCAAAGCTGGGTACAACCATAACCGGACAACTTATTGCTTTTCATATTTCCGATTATGCTACATTGCTTATCTTCATAGGTGTGCTTATCACCATGATTGCCAAAAGCAAGGAAAAAATTGTTTACTTCGGAGAGGTAGTCGCAAGTCTCGGTATCCTTTTCCTGGGACTCGGTCTTATGAGCTCATCTATGGCTCCGCTCAAGGAGCTTGTGTGGTTCCAGACGGTGATCAAGGGGATTTCGAATCCATTCCTCGGCATACTGTTCGGTATCGCTTTTACAGCTCTTATGCAGAGTGTATCTGCTTCGGTAGGTATTCTTCAGATAATGCTCCTGTCAGGTGTCATAAGCTTTACACCTGCGTTTTATATCATGATGGGTATGAACATAGGCGCGTCGATTGCTCCTATTCTCGCATCTATCGGTGGTCGTAAGGACGCAAAGAGAGTTGCTGCTATCGTGGTAATCGTTGAAACACTCGGAGCGATTTTCTTCACTATCTTCTCACATATTTTGCCGATTACGACCTGGCTTCAGATGACTTCGGCGGATCCTGCGCGACAGATGGCAAATGCCAACACCATTTTCAACCTTGTTATGATTATCATTACCTTCCCGTTTGCGAAGCAGGTTGTATGGCTTTCCCGTCAGATTATCAGAGGCGAGGACAAGGATGAGGGAGAGGCAAAGCTCGAGTTTATCAATGAGGCGGGCTATGCTTCAACAGACGTGCTTATCACACAGATTGACGCCGAGGTTCGTCGCATGGAATCGCTTGTCAAAACAAACCTCAGGATTGCAACAGATACTTTTTATGCTAAACGTCCTTATAACAAAGAAAAGTTTATGAAGACGGAGACAACCATAGATTATCTCAACAAGGCTATAACTGACGCTCTTATAAAGGCATCGGCAATGAAGCTTTCGGAGGCCGAGGCTAAGCATGCGGGACACCTTTTTCACGTATGTACCGACCTTGAGCGTATAGGAGATCATGCCGAAAATATACTCGATTACGCAAACCGTATGATAGAGGAGGATACTCCGTTTTCACATGAGGCTTCCGTTGAACTCAAGGAACTTATTGTTATGGTTACGCACATCTTTGATGACGCTTGTATCCATCTTTTTGAGCCCTCTCAGGAGGCGTACAACAACATCTATCTCCAGGAAACTGCTATAGATGATAAGGTTGAGGAAATAAAGGAAGCTCATGTTGACAGACTGAACGCAAACATCTGCAACTCATCTCAGGGTATGATTTTTGTTGAAACTCTCACGGATCTTGAGCGTGTAGCCGATCACGCGCTGAATATCGCGCAGGCCGCTAAGGTACGTTATCATTACAACGGTCCTGAAATCAACAGCTGATATTTTGTCCACTATTGTTGATTGTGTACAAGTATTTCAATTATTAACAGAATATTTTTAGTAAAAACTGTTGACTTTGTTGCACATGGGTGCTATTATAAAGACAGAAAGAGGATCTAAAGTTCAACTAGAAAATTAAAGAAAGGTTGAGTCCAATGTACAGTGAGGAAAGCAACAGTTAAATTTCAAGTTGAAAGGGTGAGTCCAAAAATTTACTTAAATTGATCTTGAATTCGAAGTAAGCATTCAGAGTTACACGAAAGGATAAGACCAATGAACATGATTTGAGTTAAAAAATAATCTGGAAAGGGTGAGTCCAAAGTACAGTTTAACTTGAACTCGAAGTAAATTAAAGGAGAAAACTCCAATGTTCTAGTTAGTCCGAGGCGGTAGTAAAACTACCGCCTTTTTTATTTTGTTTTTCACTTTTGACGTTTACTCGGGAGTTATATTTGTTATAAAGCTTCTGTACTTTGAACGAAAGTTTCCTTATTACGAAACGGACCGTCCCGATTAAACTGTCACCTGACAATGTCCCGACATAACGGATTTATGCTTCTTGTTTTGCTTGATATTCTGCAAAAATAATTTTTTGTTATACCGATTTACTTATGACGGTTTTGGATTTATAATACTGTGGCATAAGCGATGGTTATAAAAAAATAATCGGTTCTGGCGATAAAAATACATTTGATTTTATGGCATACTTAAGTGCAAACGGTTCAAGTGTATTGAGCCGTACAAAATGCGGGCCGAGACAGGTTGAGTGAAACACATGGATAAAGCTAAAAAAAATATTGCGATAAGACAGACAGTGCTGCCTCTTTTGGCAGCTTTTATATGGGGCTCGGCTTTTGTTGCGCAGAGTATGGGCGCGGACCTTTTGTCTCCGTTTGCCTTTAATGCATTTCGAAATATCATTGCGTCAGGCTTTTTGTTTTTTGTGGTGCTTGCGTTTGACAGGATACATAAGCGCGACGGACGCAGGTCTTATGAAGAGTACCTTCGCACTTTTGCCGTTCCGGAAGGCATGAGCCTTACGGACTTCGAAAAAGTGCAGAGGAAGGGACTTCTTAAGGGCGGACTTCTTTGCGGAATTACGATGTCCGTCGCGATGAATCTGCAGCAAAGCGGAGTCGCGGACTCCGGCGCCGGCAAAGCCGGATTTATCACAGCACTCTACGTAGTGCTGGTACCCGTGTTCGGTTTGTTTCTTCATAAAAAAGTGCCGGCGAAGGTATGGGTCAGCGTGGCGCTCGCCGTTGTCGGACTCTATCTTCTCTGTATAAAGCAGGGCTTTCGCGTCGCCCCGTCTGACGCATACCTGCTTTGCTGCGCATTTGCGTTTTCGGTACAGATGTTGCTTGTTGACCACTATGCCACATATGTAGACGGAGTAAAGCTCTCCCTTGTACAGTTTTTGGTTGTTTCGGTTGTCTCAACGGTGATTATGATTATTACAGAGGGAATGCCGGAGGTTTCTCTGATAAAAGCTTCAATTATTCCGCTTCTTTACACGGGTGTTCTTTCGAGCGGTGTTGCATATACATTGCAGATTATTTCTCAAAAAGATGCAAATCCTACGGTTGTATCTCTGCTTCTTTGTATGGAGTCGGTTTTCGCTACAATTTCCGGTGCTGTTATACTTCATGAGCGTATGTCCGGAAAAGAATATATAGGGTGCGTGCTCATGTTCGCGGCAGTTATCCTATCGCAGATACCCGCGTCTGCTTTAAGAAAAAATCACGACAAAAAGGTTAAGGAGAGTGTCGATAAACAATGAAAAGAATTGTCTCAATCCAGGATATTTCCTGTATAGGAAAGTGCTCGCTTACGGTTGCTCTTCCTATTATTTCGGCTGCCGGTATTGAAACGGCAGTTCTTCCGACTGCTGTGCTTTCTACACATACGGCGTTTGCCGGAGGCTTTACCTTCAGGGACCTTACCGAGGATCTTGTGCCTGTTTCGGAGCATTGGAAAAAAGAGGGCTTTAAGTTTGACGCTATCTATACGGGATATCTCGGTTCGTTTGAGCAACTAAAGATTGTTTCAGATTTTTTTGATGATTTTAAGGATAAAAACACTGTAATTGTTGCAGATCCGGCAATGGCTGATAACGGTGAGCTTTACAAGGGCTTCACCGAGAAGTTTGCAAGGTCGATGGCTTGTCTTTGCGCAAAGGCGGATATCATACTTCCGAATCTTACGGAGGCTTGTTTTATGCTTGGAAAGGAATACATCGCTACAGGATATACAAAGGAATATATCGAAGAAATACTTAAGGAGCTTACCGAAACAGGACCCAGATATGCTGCTTTGACCGGTATGTCCTTTGATGATTCAAAGCTCGGAGTTATGTGTTATGACAAGGTACAGGACAAATTCTTTGAGTATTATAACGAGAGGATTCCGGTAAGCTTCCACGGGACGGGAGATGTTTTTGCATCATCCTTTACCGGTGCGCTCATGAATGACCTGTCGGTTAATGACGCGCTCAAGGTTGCGGTTGATTATACCGTCGAGTGTATAAGGAAAACTGTAGCTGAGGACAATTATAACTGGTATGGAGTGAATTTCGAGCAGGCAATCCCCGAATATGTAAAACTTTTGGGCAAAATATCTTAAAGCGTTACAGATTTTTTGTTTTTCATAAAAAGAAATGTTTTCAACCTCGCTTTTCAGCGAGGTTTTTTTGTGATAAAATATTCGCGGAAAATGTCGTATGTATTTTACGGAGGAGTGTGTAAGATGTCTTTCAAAAAAATCCTTTGTCTGTTTATGACACTTTTACTTGTTCTTTCCTTTGCAGGGTGCGAAAAAAAAGACGGTGCAAACGGCGACACAACAAGAAAAAGTGACACTACCACGAAAAAGGCTGAGCCCACTACCGTAGTTACGGCAAATGAGAAGACATATGAAATCCGTACCGTAAAGGGTGATAACGGGGGAAAGATAATAACTGTATACACCTATGGAGAAAAGGAACAGGAAAAGATAAGATCACTTGAGTACGGTCTTAACACCAGCAAAAACGACGGGACGAATTTTGTCGAAATCACGGATTATACGAACGGAAATTTTGTTATGTACCGAAACAATAACGTGAAAAAGGAAGCAACCGATAAGATTTCCGAAAGTATTTACTACAGCATGCTTTTTGCGGGTCTTGACGGTACCGTTACGGAGAAGCAGGCTACGGAAAAGGTTATAGCGGTTGTCGGGGAAGGTGAACGTGAATCTGTTTTCTGTGAGGGCTTTGAGATTCTTGACGGAACTCTTTATTATATATTCTTCATTGAAAAGCACGACCAGACACCTGCTTATTACAGGGTAAATGTGATCACCGGAGAGGTTAAGCTTAAAACGGCTCCCGGAGTTCTCATTTAATATTCGTATAACCTGATATACAAATTCACCCGAGTGGGCAGAAATATATTCAAAATAGGAGGAAAACAATGGCAAGCTACGTTATAATCAAGGATGCTCCGGAAATGGATTACATGAAGGATTTTGTATCACTTCCGAAGAATTACGGAACAAGGGAATATTTTGACCGTGCAGACATAAGGGCAATAAGGGAGACGGTTTATTCGGCACTCTCGGAGCTTGACGCAAAGACGCATTTTACAGACAGTCTTCGGGGACATAAGGAGGTTCTTATAAAGCCCAATCTTGTGTTTGTTTATCACAATGTTGCACTTGATAAAACGGACTACCCCGAAAACACCGACCCGCGTGTTTTTGAGGCTGTTGTCTCATTTATCAAGCAGTATACAAGCAATATCACTATCATAGAATCCGCCGGCAAGCCGTATCCTACAAAGACGGCGTTTAAGGCAGCGGGATATGATAAAATCGCAAAGTATTACAACACCGGGCTTGTGGCAATGGAGCTCGAACCGGTAGTTCATTACTATCTTCCGAAAGCCGAGGTTATGAAGGAGGTTTATCTTCCGAAAATTCTCGATAAGGCGGTAAGAGGAGAGGCATATTATATCTCCGTGCCGAAGATGAAGACAAATCTCTATACAGGCGTTACTCTCGGCTTCAAAAACGCCATGGGTACAATTCCTTATTTTCTCCGTGAGAGAAATCACAACTATCATATCAATAAAAAGCTTGCAGATCTTCTCTATCTTTTCAAGCCTGACCTTACCGTTATCGACGGTATCATAGGCGGAGAGGGAAATACTCCTTCCCCGGTTGATCCTGTGGAGGTTGGAAAGATTATTGTTTCAAACAATTCTGTTGAAGCGGACAGAATAACAACATATATGATGGGCTTCGACCCTGAAAAGAATAAGCTTATGATTGAGGCTACCGCGCGTAACTTCGGAGATCCGCAGGTAGAGATAATAGGGCGAACCAATGTAACTCCCTTCAGACCTGCCGTTGCGAGCTTGTTTGATGAAAAAACCGAGCGTGAGTTTCCGAATCTCATGGCTGTTGCGGGACACAATCTACCCGGAGTTCCGGAAATAAAGGATCCGAATTCCGTTACACCGGAAACAGCGCTTGAGATTGAGCAGGCATGCTCGGGCGGTTGTCTTGCCTCCGTGAAATTCGGAATGGATTTCTTCAACTACAAAAAATCAATGAAGAACGAGAATCTCAGGGTATGCGTTATAGAGGGCCCGGGTATTGTCATTAACGGAACCAGATATTGGTTTGATAAAAACGGTAAACCGTACACAAAGGACGAGCTTGCGGCTCTTCCGGTGAAAAAATACGGTATGGGTAACTGTACTCTTTCGACGGTTTCCGATATCTGTGAGTGGAAGGCAACAGGCTGCTGCGACCCTGCAAAGTGTGCTTCAACGATAACCATGGCAGGCGGAACCCTTCTTCCTATACTCATGCCGTCTAATCCGTGGCTTATTCATACGGGCGCCAATGTACTTGACATGATAGCAAGGCGTGCCATAAGCACTATCCTCGGCGAGCCATGTGACGCACCTATGCTCTCGCATGATGACCGTATATTTGAAATACCGCCCCTTTCGGCTGACGACATGGAAAAAGATTTTATTCCGGTGCCGATGCCAAAGATGGGAATTGTCTCAAGAGTGAAGCAGGCAGGCCTGCAAGCTTATGTTGCACTCTGTGCGCTTCCTCTCAACACAAACCATCGCTATGGAGCAGAGGGCCATAATCATTGATTACGGTTAATCCCTTTGGTATGTACTTTTTAGTGAGTTGTCAATAAAAAAATCATAAAAAAAGGCGTGCTACATTTTGTAGCACGCCTTAACTTTTTTTTCACTATTTGTGGTAGGTACAAACAGTTTTTTTTCTGTTATAGTAAAGCCGATATATCATGCAATTAAATTGTATTTTAAACTGTGTTTTGGGAGGAGAAAACTATGAATTGGGACAGACTCATTTCCATTGAAGACATGGAAGCCGCTACCAATTCGCTGCTTGAAACCGGAGCAAAGGTCGGAGCAGATTCATGGCAACAGCGTGTTCAGAATCAAACGCCGCACTGTAAATTCGGAGAGCAGGGAATTTGTTGTCGTATATGCAGTATGGGTCCTTGCCGTATTACGCCGAAGTCGCCGAGAGGTATCTGCGGCTGTGATGCACACGGCATAGTTGCGCGTAACTACCTTCGCTTTACTGCCGGAGGCGCCGCAACTCATTCCGACCACGGACGCTCCATATGTCACACGCTTTACAAGGCTTCACCCGACGGTGATTATCATGTTACGGATCCCGAGAAGCTTTTAAAGATTGCGGCAGAGTGGGGTGTTGAGACTGACGGCAGAGATATCTACGACGTGGCGCACGAGGTTGCCGAAACAGCACTTCTTGAGTACGGAAAGCCCTTCGGCACTCAGCGCTTTTTGAAGCGCGCACCCGAACATACACAGGAGATATGGAGGAACATGGGTATCGAGCCGCGTGCAATAGACCGCGAGGTTTCTCAGTCACTCCATATGACGCATATGGGCTGCTCGTCACTTCCGGAGGCTCTTATAAGGCACTCACTTCGTGCCGGACTCTCGGACGGTTGGGGCGGTTCAATGATGGGAACCGAATTTTCGGACGTTCTTTTCGGAACGCCGAAGCCTGTCGACACACACGCAAACCTCGGTGTCATGGAAAAGGACATGGTAAACATCATCGTTCACGGACATGACCCGTCTCTTTCGGAGATGATTGTTTTCTATGCACAGGATCCCGAGATGATTGCTCTTGCAAAGGAAAACGGAGCAAAGGGAATAAATATCGCAGGTGTATGCTGCACCTCAAACGAGGTAACCATGCGTCACGGTATTCCTATGGCGGGCAACTTTCTTCAGCAGGAAAATGTTGTACTTACCGGCGCCTGTGAGGCGATTGTTGTTGACGTACAATGTATCTTCCCGGCACTCGGACCGCTTTCAAAGTGTTTCCATACAAAGTTCATTACAACGTCTCCGATAGCACGTATGCCGGATTCCGAATTCATAGAGTTTTCAGAAGAAACGGCTGCGGAAAAGGCAAGAATGATAGTAAAGCTTGCCGTTGAGAATTTTAAAAACAGGAATCAGGATATCGTAAACATACCTGACTTGAAGACGCACGCGCGCGTAGGCTATTCGGTTGAAGCCATAAAGAAGTGTCTTGACGGAGTAACAAACAGCCACGTTGACGAAACGGGCACTACCATGCCTCTCGTTGACGCCGTAAAGTCAGGCGTTATCCGCGGTGCGGTTGCGATGGTCGGCTGTAATAACCCGAAGATACGTGCCGATTACTCACATATTGAGCTGATGAAAAAACTGCTTGAAAACGACATTATAGTTATTGTTTCGGGCTGTTCCGCACAGGCTGCCGCTAAGGCAGGTCTTATGGACCCTGACGCAAAGGACTGCTGCGGTGAAGGCCTTCGGAGAGTATGTGAGCCTGTAGGAATTCCTCCGGTTTTACATATGGGCTCATGTGTTGACATCTCCCGTATGATGATTCTCGCATCGGATATCGCAAAGGACTGGGGTATAAATATCTCACAGATTCCTCTTTGCGGATGCGCTCCGGAGTGGATGTCGGAAAAGGCGGTTTCTATCGGTAACTATGTAGTGGCAACGGGGATTGATACCTTTCTGGGCGTTGAGCCGTTCTGCGAAGGCTCCGAGGAGGTAATTGAGCTCCTGCGCGGTGAAACCGGTTGTAAGCAGTGGGTGGAGGCAAACTTTACCGTTGAAAAGGATATTGAAAAAATGGGCGACCTTATGATTGAAGCCATTGAGGCGAAGCGTGTTGCCCTCGGCATATAAATTGTAAACATAAGAGGTCTTAAAGAATTATGAAACTGGCAATAACAGGAAAGGGCGGAGTAGGGAAAACCACTCTCTCTTCCACGCTTGCAAGACTTTATGCGGATGAGGGGCGTACCGTCCTCGCAGCGGACGTTGACCCGGACGCAAACCTGGGACTTGCCCTCGGACTTTCGGAAGAAGAGGTAAACTCCATAGTCCCCATCTCAAAGATGCGTTCCCTTGTTGAGGAGAGAACAGGTGCCAACGACGCCAACAAATTTTTCAAGCTCAATCCTCAGGTTGCGGATATCCCGGACAAATACGGAAAAGACGTAAACGGTGTAAAGCTTCTTGTTATGGGTACTGTCGAGACCGGTGGCTCCGGTTGCGTTTGTCCTGAGCACGTTATGCTGAAATCCATTCTTTCGGCGCTCACCTTCAGGAAGGATGACGTTGTGATAATGGATATGGAGGCCGGACTTGAGCATCTTGCAAGGGGAACAGCCTCGATGATGGATTTTTTCATTGTTGTTATAGAGCCAGGTGCCCGCAGCGTTCAGACCTATGCCAATGTAAAAAAGCTTGCCGCGGATATCGGAATAACGAAGGTATATGTTGTCGCAAACAAGATACGTGACGACAAGGACAGGGAATTCGTTAAAAGTCGTATACCTGAGGAAGACTTGCTTGGTTTCATAAGCTACAACAGCGACGTAACAGACGCTGACAGACAGGGCCTCTCTCCCTATGATTGCAGCCCTGAAGCTCTTGAAGAGATAAGAGCTATCAAGGCAAAGATGGACAGAAAGGATGAATCATAATGGCATTATTTGATAGAGTATTCCGTGGTTCAGATGAGATGTTTGCAAAGGCCGAGGCTGACGTAAACGCTATCTTTGACGAACTCGGTGCAGATGCACCGCTCAACATGCCGCATACAGCATATTTTCTCGCCTGTATATATGCATATATCGGAAAAAAAGTTACAACAGTCGGTGAGCTTCACGACGTTTTACCGGATGTTAAGGCTATGATGCTCAGAGAGCCTCGAACAAAATCAATCTTCTATTCCGGCGTCGGTACCGCAATCGCCGCCGAAATGATAGAAGCATGCAAGTATGCTAAAACGGATACCCCATATGAGGGAACGATTTATCACGGTCATTTTGCGGATGCTGAGGTACGTGAGCTCGGAGTTCCTCTTGTAACGGGTGATATTCCGGGCTTTGTAGTAATTATCGGACCCGCACCCTCAACCGAGGAAGCGGTCGAAATAGTTAAGGGCTATCAGTCAAGAGGTATATTCGTATTCCTTATCGGGGGAATCATTGATCAGATGAATGAAGCGGGAATAAACATGGGTTTCCCCGTACGACTTGTTCCGGTAGGACCCGACATCTGGGCGGTAGGATACATCATTTCTCTCGTTACCCGCTGTGCAATGATTTTCGGTAACATACAGCCGGGTGACTGGGACGGCTTCCACAAGTACACCTTTGACAGGGTAAACGCATTTGTAAATGCATACAAGCCGGTGCCGGATATCACCGTTGCCTGCGGAGCGGGAGCCATCAAGCTTGGCTTCCCCGTTGTTACCAATGATACGGACGACATGTGGTCGGTTCCGAAGTCACTTATCATAAATGAAAATACAAATGACTGGATTGATACCAGCCTTGAAGCAAGAGGCATAAAGATAAAGGTTACAAATATCGACATTCCCGTTGCTTTCTCAACCGCTTACGAGGGTGAGATTATCCGCAGAGCGGATATGCAGGTTGAGATTGACGGTTCAAGAGTTGACTGCTTTGAACTTGTACAGACGAAGGATGCATCCGAGATTGAGGACCACAGGATAGAGGTTATAGGTCCCGAAATAGATGAATTTGAAGTCGGAACAAAGCTTTCACTCTCATATACGGTTGAGGTTGCGGGAAAGAATATGCAGCCTGACTTTGAATCGGTATTTGAACGTAAGTTCCACTCCTTCCTTAACTGTGTCGAAGGTGTTATGCACACGGGTCAGAGAGACATGATCCGTATACGTATCTCAAAGGTGGACTATGAAGCAGGCTTTAAGTTTAAACATATCGGTGAGGTCCTTTATGCTAAGATTATGTCCGACTTTGACTCGGTTGTTGACAAGTGCCAAGTAAAAATCGTTGTTGATGCCGAGAAGAATGCCGAGCTTCGCAGGCATGCAAATGAGGTGTTTGACAAGCGTGACGAAAGACTTAAGTCCATGACGGATGAATCCGTTCCGCAGTTCTACTCATGTATCATGTGCCAGGCCTTCTCGCCGAGTCATGTATGTATCGTAACACCCGAGCGTCTCGGACTTTGCGGAGCTGTTTCATGGCTTGATGCAAAGGCTACCAACGAGCTTGATCCCACCGGACCTTGTCAGGTTGTTTCAAAGGAAAAATGTGTTGACGAGAACATAGGACGTTATGAGGACGTTGATGAGGCGGTATTCACTCTTTCGCACGGTGCGCTTGAGCACGTAACTCTTTACTCGCTTATAGAGGATCCTATGACCTCGTGCGGTTGCTTTGAGTGTATCTGCGGTATAGAGCCATGCTCCATGGGAGTTGTTATAACAACACGTGAGTTTGCAGGAATGACACCTCTCGGAATGACCTTCTCCGAGATGGCCTCCATGACAGGCGGCGGCGTTCAGACCCCGGGCTTCATGGGACATGGAAAGCATTACATCGCCTCAAAGAAATTCATAAAGGCGGAGGGCGGTGTAAAACGCCTTGTATGGCTTCCGTCTGAGCTCAAGGAGCAGATTCGCAGCAAGCTCGACGCAACGGCAAAGGAGCTTTACGATATCGACAACTTTACAGATATGGTTGCCGATGAGACGACGTGCGGAACGGGAGACCCCGAAGAGCTTCTTGCCTTCCTCGGAGAAGTGGGACATCCTGTGCTTGAGATGGAGCCTATTGATATCTGATCTGGCACGGAAAAATGCTGAGAAAACAACAGGTTGTTTTGTGAAATCTATGAGTAAAATTGCATAAATTTTGGTAATTTTACTCATAGAAAATATCTACAATGTGCAAAAAATGTGGTATACTAATTACTGTGTATGTGTATGTTTATAAAAATATGTTTATAAAGTACAGGCAATTAATAAGGCATAAAAAATTACAATAGACATTTGGGAGGTATATCTATCATGAGCGCATTAACTGATTTGATTTACGGTGGTTCAAATGCCGTTGCGGGTCTTACCGAGGGTGCGGTAAACGATGCAATTGCAAAGTACGGGGCAGACAAGGAAATTGCTTTTCCGGATACTGCTTATTTCTTCCCGACCATCTATGCCGCAACAGGTGTTAAGGTCAAGACACTCGGCGACCTGCCGGCATGTGTGGGCGTACTGAAGAGCCTTATTACAAACGAGCCCGAGATAGGGCCGGCACTCAACGCCGGTCTTGCAACCGCGGTCGGCGCAGAGATTATCGAAGGTCTCAAATACATTGACGGAGCACAGCCATATGAAAATGACTCCGGCATAGGCTTCGTTCCTGACCCGATAATTCGTTCTCTTGGTGTTCCTCTTGTTACTGGAGACA
The DNA here is from genome assembly GCA_900545655.1 of uncultured Oscillospiraceae bacterium. Classification (GTDB taxonomy): domain Bacteria; phylum Bacillota; class Clostridia; order Oscillospirales; family Acutalibacteraceae; genus UBA1227. The sequence continues at coordinate 26,871 of UQZY01000003.1, read as the reverse complement.
TACCGGGCGTTGCCGTTGTTTTAGGAAAAGCAGATAACGCCGAAGACGTTGCAAATATCGTAAAGGGCTACCAGTCAAAGGGTATTATGTCTTTCCTGATAGGTGATGTTATTGAACAGTGTGCGGAGTCGGGTGTAAGAATGGGTCTTGACTTCCGTGTAGTTCCTCTCGGACATGACGTTACTTCCGTTATTCATGTTGTTACGGTTGCAATACGTGCGGCTCTTATCTTCGGCAATGTACAGCCGGGAGATCTCAGCACTCTTCTCACATATACAAAGGAGCGTGTTCCCGCTTTTGTAAATACCTTTGGTGCTATTGACGAGGTTGTTGTTTCGGCAGGTGCTGGTGCCATCGCACTCGGCTTCCCTGTTATCGTGGATATCGACCTCGGAGAAAATCAGGTGCCGGGTGCTCTTGAGTCTGTCCTTGATCATTCGGAGACAGTTAAACATTCTCTTGAGCTTCGAAACATCAAGATAAAAGATACAAATCTTCCTATACCTGTTGCTTTCGCTTCGGCGTTTGAGGGCGAAATCATCCGTAAGGCTGACATGGCAATTGAGATCTGGTCAAGTAAAAATCCCACAGCCGAGCTTGTTCTTATGAAAAACATGGATGAGGTTGAGGACCACAAGATTGAAATTGTCGGAAACGACATCGACTGCGGCGAAAAGGAGTTTGCACTCGGTACGTTCGTAGAGGTTGCGGGAAAGAAGATGCAGTCGGACTTTGAGAGTGTTATTGAACGTAAGATTCATGCTTGGTTCAACTACATGGAAGGTGTTATGCATACCGGTCAGAGAAACCTTATAAGAATCCGTGTTTCACAGGATGCTTATGACAAGGGTCTCAGACTTAAACACTTCGGAGAAGTTCTTTACCATATGATTATGGACGAGTTCGACACAGTTGTTGATAAGTGTCAGGTAACACTTATCACGGATCCCGCAAAGGTTACGGAGATGCTTGAAACAAAGGCAATGCCGCGTTATAACGAGCGTGATGACAGACTTCTCAGCATGACTGACGAATCGGTAGACCGCTTCTTTACATGTATTCTCTGTCAGAGCTTTGCTCCTGCACACTGCTGCGTGGTAACTCCCGAACGTCTCGGTCTCTGCGGTGCGGTTTCCTGGCTTGACGCAAAAGCAACCTATGAGCTTAATCCTAACGGACCTTCACAGCCTATCATGAAGGAAGGCCTTCTTGATGAGCGTACAGGCTCCTATGAAAACGTAAACAAGATAGTACATGAGGCAACACACGGTGCCGTTGAAAATGTTACTCTCTACTCAATCCTCGAGGATCCTATGACCTCATGCGGATGCTTTGAGTGTATCTGCGGTATTGAGCCTGCATCAAACGGAGTTATTGTCGTAAACCGTGAGTATGCCGGAATGACACCGTCAGGCATGACCTTCGGAGAACTCGCTTCCTGTACGGGCGGCGGTGTTCAGACTCCGGGTTATATGGGTCACGGACGTCATTTCATATCCTCAAAGAAGTTTATCTCCGCAGAAGGCGGAATAGAACGTATCGTATGGATGCCGAAGGAACTTAAGGATGATGTTGCGGAAAGACTTAACAAGACCGCAAAAGAACTTTACGGTATCGACAACTTTACGGATATGATTGCCGACGAGACTGTTTGTACAGAGGTTGACGACCTTATTCCGTTCCTTGAGAGTAAGAACCACCCGGTACTCGGTATGGAGCCTCTCATGTAACTCAGTAAGCAGATAATAATTGTGGGGCAGGTTTATTCTTGCCCCACAGATATTGAAAAAATAACGATAAGGTTTTTTTATGTTTGACGTAACTTTCACTTTTGAAAATGAACATATGAATCCCGTGACGGTTTCCTGCCCTCCGGGAGCAAATCTTCTCTCTGTTGCGCGCCTTGCCAATGTTGCCATTGACGCACCGTGTTCAGGTAACGGTGCCTGCGGTAAATGCAGAGTAAAGCTTATATCCGGTAACTTAAATTGTTGGCCTTCGAGTCATATCACTCCCGAGGAAGCCGCTGAGGGCTGGTGCTTAAGCTGCGGCTCAAAGGTTGAGTCGGACGTAACAGTAATGGTTCCGGATATCGCCGCTGCTTATAAAAGCAGGATGCAGACGGCCGATCTCTCAAGCGGTGAGGAAGTAGCTTTGTTTGAAAAGCTTCTCGGAGACATGAAAGCGGCGGGTGTTGAGCTTTCAAACGATTTTTCGGATAAGGTTATTACATTGCCGGAGCCGTCGCTTTCGGATACATTGCCTGACAATGAGAGATTTGTAAACGGTGTTAAGGACGCCTTTTCGGTGGAGGATGTTGAGATTCCTTATTTCACCGTTGCAAAGCTTGCAAAAGAGCTTCGCACATCCGATTTTATGATTCGTGTTATCGGAGAAAGAAACGGAGATACCTTCAAGGTTTACGATATCTGTAATCCTCTGGATACGTCTCCCGTGTGCGGACTTGCGATAGATATCGGTACTACAACGGTCTCCGCCGTGCTTGTCAATATGGCAGACGGAGCGCTCCTTGCAAAGGCATCGAGCGGAAACGGACAGATTCGCTACGGTGCCGACGTAATAAACAGGATAATAGAGCAGAACAAAACAGGCGGTGTGAAGCGTCTTAAGGACGCTGTTGTACGTGAGACCATATTGCCTATAATCAGTAACCTTTGTCAGAGTGCGAAGGTTGCCGCAACAAGGATAATAAGGGTTTGTGTTGCTTCAAATACCACCATGAATCACCTGCTGCTCGGCGTTTACTCCGATCCGATAAGGATGGAGCCGTATATTCCGACATTTTTCCATCTGCCCGGAATGAAGGCTCATGACATAGGACTTGCCGTGAATCCTGAGGCAGACCTCGTTGTTTGTCCGAATATCGGCTCGTACGTAGGCGGTGACATCACTGCCGGTACACTCACTTCTCTTCTTTGGAACAAGGATGAGTTTTCACTCTTTGTTGACCTTGGTACAAACGGAGAAATTGTTTTCGGTAACAGGGACTTTATGATGGCGTGCGCATGCTCTGCCGGGCCTGCTTTTGAGGGCGGAGACATAAGCTGCGGAATGAGAGCGACAGACGGTGCCATTGAGTCCATAACCATAGATAAAGATACGATGAAACCGGACTACAGAGTTGTCGGTGAGAAAGGACAAAAGCCCGTAGGACTTTGCGGCTCCGGAATTATAGATATCATCTCGGAGCTTTACTGCACCGGAATCATCAATTCAAAGGGAAAATACGTGAGAGAGGGAGACCGTGTAAAACACGATGAGTACGGCATGGGAAGTTATGTTATTGCCACTCCGGACGAATCGGACACGGGACGTGAGATTGCTCTTACTGAGGTGGATATCGAAAGCTTTGTACGTGCAAAGGGCGCTATCTATTCCGCTATAGACACTCTTCTTTCAACCATAGGAATGGATGAAAGCGTTGTGGAGCATTTTTATGTTGCAGGCGGTATCGGAAGCGGTATAAACATCAAAAATGCCGTAAATATCGGCATGCTTCCGGATATACCCCTTGAAAAGTACGAGTATATAGGAAATTCATCTCTTTCGGGAGCTTATGCGGCTGCTTATTCAGGGACAGCGGAGAAAAAGATTGAGGAGCTTTCTCGCAACATGACTTATGTTGAACTTTCAACACATCCCGGTTATATGGATAACTTCGTTGCGGCGTGCTTCATTCCCCACACCGACCTTTCACGTTTTCCAAGCAGTAAGCAGGAGGTTTGACCTTGGCGGAAATAAAGGAAATTAAAAACAATATCAAAGAAGTTCCTTTTGCATATTACGTAGATCTGTTTAAGAAAATTGACCCTGAAAAAGCGGCGGCGCGGTGTGGCACAGCGTTCGACGGTGCTGCTTTTCACGTGAGATTTTTCTTTGACGACTACAGAGTTACATGGCCGGAATTTACCATAAACTGTGAAAACAGCAGGGCATTCGCGCTTAACGATCTTAAAGCCCAGACTTTTATCATACGTATCCTCCTTGAGGCGGAATACCATGAACCGACCGGTGGCTTTAAGACGTTTCGCGAGATGTCCTGGGGTGAGATGTATATCTCACCTTTCACCGGACGCTGTATAACCCGCGCCGCCTTTTCTTTCGGCACGGATGTGCCGAAATTTGCACTTGCAAGTGAGCGTATGGGTGCGAAAAAGGTGAATCACGGTGATGCGGCGTATGAATTTGAGGTTTTGCCCGGCTATTTTGTAACGCTTATTGTGTGGGAGGGTGATGACGAATTTCCGCCGAACAGTCAGATTCTTTACTCGGATAACTTTGAAGAGAGCTTTGCGGCAGAGGATAGAGTAGTTATTGCCGAAACTCTCATAACACTTATAAAAAACAAGATGAAGGAGACATAAAAATGCATATGCACCATGATCACGAACACGAGCATCATCACAGTGAGACTCCGATGGAGGAACTGACCGTACTTATGAAATACATGGTCGGACACAATGCGGAGCATACTCATGAGTTGTCACATCTTGCGGAGGACATAAAACACGCGGGAAACGAAGAGATATGCAATGAAATAATGAAGGCGGTTGAGTGCTACAACAAGGGAAATGATATCCTTGCGAGTGCACTTACAAAGATAAATTGAGGATTGTATAGCTTATACATCGACGTACACTGTAGACAAGGGAGGAAAAAATATGTGTTTGTCAACAGTATATAAAAACACAGAGGATCCTGAAAACGTGCTTATGAGCAATGTCGCAAGGATAGAACTCCGCGATAACAAGGTTATCATTACCGACCTTATGGAGAGGGAACAGGTAATAGACGGAGACCTGCTTTTCGTGGATTTACTCGGAGCAAAGGCAATTATAAAGGAGCATATCTGATGGCAAATAAGACTATTGCGGTTGTAGGTAAGGGCGGAGTAGGAAAGACCACTACCTGCGGAATGATTATAGATTATCTTACGAAGAAAAATGACGGACCGGTGCTTGTTGTGGACGCCGACGCAAACTCCAACCTCAATGAGGTACTGGGTGTGGATGTTGACGTTACGCTCGGTTCGATAAGAGAGGAAATTGCCCATTCCGAGATTGACGGCAAGATTCCTTTCGGTATGTCAAAGGCCGATTATGCAGAACTTAAGTTTGCTGATGCTCTTATAGAGGAAGACGACTTTGACATGATTGTTATGGGACGAACTCAGGGTCAGGGCTGCTATTGCTTCGTAAACGGTATGCTCAAAACCCAGATTGATAAGTATGTCGGAAATTACAAATACACCGTTATAGACAATGAAGCGGGACTTGAGCATATAAGCCGCGGAACGCTTCCGCACGTCGATGTTATGCTTCTTATCTCTGACCCCTCACGCAGAGGGATTCAGGCGGTTGCCCGCATAAACGAGATGATAAAGGAGCTTAAGCTCAATCCGACAGAGGTTCATCTTATCGTCAACAGAGCGCCCGACGGCAAGCTGAACGAGGGTGTTCTTGAAGAGATAGAAAAACATGATTTGCCGCTGCTCGGCGTTTTACCGCATGACAATTTAGTTTACGAATATGACTGTGAAGGTAAGCCTACCGCATTTGTACCGGAGGATACTCCGATCAAAAAGGCTTTACTGGAACTTATGCGTAAGCTTGATTTATAAAATCTGTATATTTTAGAAAGGGAGAATACAACATGTCTTTTGAACCAAAATTACAGGCATTCAATTCACATGTAAATACAGTAGTTCTCGGCACAGGTGAGAAGGCTATCACCATCGGCGGTCAGAACGTCATGCCGTTCTACTCATTTGATGCTGCAATTGAAAATGCACCTAAAATCGGTGTTGAGATTTCCGATATCGGAATGGATCTCTGTACTACCGACGGAATGAAAGCCTTCTATGACGGATGTACCTCGGTTGTGGATATGGCGAAGCGTGCAGAAACGATGGAGGGAGCATCGTTTATTTGTCTTCATCTTGAAAGTGCGGATCCGAATGGAGCAGACGCATCGGTGGAAGACTGTGTTGCTCTTGCAAAAAGCGTTTCGGACGCAATCACGATGCCGCTCGTTGTAATCGGATGTAAGAATGTTGAAAAGGACGCAGAAATCTTCAATAAGGTTTCCGAGGCTCTTGCGGGAAAGAATATACTTGTCCTTTCGGCACGTGAGGAAAACTATAAGACAGTCGGTGCGTCTGCGGGACTTGCTTACAATCAGAAGGTCGGTGCCGAGTCCGCTGTTGATATCAACCTTGCAAAGCAGCTCAACACCATGCTTTCACAGCTCGGTGTTGACGAAAAATCAATTGTTATGAACGCAGGCTCAGCTGCTGCCGGATACGGATACGAATACGTTGCCTCAACACTTGACCGTATTCGTGCCGCTGCTCTCCAGCAGGGTGACGCACAGCTTGCCATGCCTATAATCACTCCTATCTCAACAGAGACATGGGGCGTTAAGGAATCTCTTATGCCTGAGTCCGAGATGCCTGAATGGGGCTCTCTTGAAGAACGTGCAATCGAGATGGAAATAACAACGGCTGCTGCTGCTCTCACAGGCGGTTCGGATGCTGTTATAATGAGACATCCCGAAGCAATAAAGACAATTTCCGTGATGATTTCAGAGCTTGTATAAGGAGGGAACGTATAATGGCAGTAAAAGGACTTGACATTTTTAAATTGTCACCTAAAACAAACTGTAAAGAATGCGGATGCCCTACCTGTATGGCGTTCTGCATGAAGGTTGCTCAGGGTGCGTTGCCGATAGACAAGTGCCCGCATATGTCGGATGAGGCCAAGGCCCTTCTTTCAGAGGCTACGGCACCTCCGATGAAAACAATAAAAATCGGTACGGGCGAGGGTGAGCACACTCTCGGAGGAGAAACGGTTCTTTATCGTCATGAAAAGACATTTGTTTCGAGAAATATTTTTGCCGCTCCTCTTTGCACTTGTATGGATGACGCTGAGATTGACGCAAAGCTTAACGCAATAGGTAAGGTTGATTACGAGCGTATAGGTGAGCGTGAATATGTAGAGACAATTATGGTTCACGGCAATGACGCGGCAAGACTCGCGGCGCTTGCTGAAAAGGCTTCAGCTACCGGCAGAACCGTTATCATTGACACAACGGATGTTGATGCGGCAAAGGCTGCCGTTACAGCAATTGCCGACAAGAAGCCTGCACTTATCGGCGCAAATAAGGATAACCTTGAGGCAATGAATGAAATTGCATCTGCAAACGGAATTGCACTCGGTGTTATCGGCGCAGATCTTGCGGAAATACACGACACAGTTGCCGCACTTGAGGCAAAGGGGAACAAAAATCTCATCATAGACGTTACGGGCGCTGACATAAAGGAAACTCTCAAAAATGCTGTTCTTGTACGTCGGTCGGCAATCAAGGACGGAGACCGTACATTCGGTTATCCTTCTATCGTTAAGCTTCCGAAGCTTGCAAAGGGGAACTTCCATCTCCAGACTGCATATGCCGCTATGTTCACGCTTAAGTACGGATCCATTATAGTTATGGAAAACATGACAATGGCATCTGCACTTCCTCTTTACGGACTTCGTCAGAACATATACACCGACCCGCAGAAGCCGATGAAGGTTGAGCCGGGCATCTATCCGATAAACGGTGCAACGGCAGATGACCCCTGTATGCTTACTGTTGACTTTGCGCTTACCTATTTTCTTGTATCCGGTGAGCTTGAGCGTTCAAAGGTTCCCATTAACCTTCTTATAGTTGACGCCAGCGGTATGTCCGTTCTAACTGCATGGGCAGCAGGAAAGTTCTCATCGTCAACCGTAAAGAAGTTCTTTGAGGACTATGATATCGCAAATAAGATAAATAACAGGACTCTTGTGCTTCCGGGCAAGGTTGCCGTGATGAAGGGTGAAATTGCCGATAAGCTTCCCGACTGGAACGTTGTTGTAGGTACGCGTGAGGCTGTTGAGTTAGTTAAATACCTGAAGGACGGCGAATACCTTAAGGCTGCCGAAGCTGCCGCTGCCGCAAAGGCAAGTGCTCCGAAGGCTGAAAAGACTGTCGTAGATGAAAATGCTCCTCTTGACTTTGTGAAGATCGCCGCATCGATTCCTGAGATAAAGGTAGTGGATATGGGCGTAACATACAAGACAAGGAACGTTGAGTCAAAGAAGTTTGTAACCATAGGTGAACGTATACACTGCATAAGTCCGTCGATAAAGGCTGCTATGGATAACATGGATCCGGAGCCGATACTCAAGAGAGCTGCTGAACAGATTGCTGCAGGCGCAACATACCTTGACGTAAATATCGGACCTGCGGAGTCAAACGGACCTCAGCTTATGACATGGGCCGTAAAGCTTCTCCAGGAGAATTTCAACAACGTACCTCTTGCCCTTGATACCGCAAACAAGAAGGCTATTGAAGCCGGAATTGCAGTTTATAACAGAACAAACGGTAAGCCTATCGTAAACTCTGCAGATGCGGGTTCACGTATTGACAACATAAATCTTGCAGCGGCAAACGATGCTATTTGTATCGCTCTTTGTTCGGCTGACGGTATTGCTAAAGACAACGAGGAACGTATGTCTCATTGTCATAAGATGCTTGATCTCGGTATGTCACTCGGCATGGAGGCAGACGACCTTTGGTTCGACCCGCTCTTCCTTGTTGTTAAGGGTATGCAGGATAAGCAGATGGATGTTCTTGAGGCAATTAAGCTGTTTTCAGACGAGGGACTTAAGTCAACCGGCGGTCTTTCAAATAACTCGAACGGTGCACCGAAGGATGTACGTCCTATCATGGATTCTGCCCTCGTTGCAATGGCTATGATGCAGGGTCTTACCTCTGCTATCGTCAATCCGTGCGACAGAAGACTCATGGAGACAATCAAGTCCTGTGATATCTTTAAGAATAATGAGCTTTATTCGGATTCTTATCTTGATATGTAGTCTAGCGTAATTCTCGTTATTTACCAAATTTTTTCATAAATTTGCGCCCGAAGTGTTTACACTCGGGCGCTTTTTTGATAAAATTTAAGTACTTATTATATTTTATGTAAAGGGCGAGGGGATTAAACGGAAAAACACCCTTACAAAATGAAGGAGGAATAATAATGAGTGAAAAATTCGATGCTTTGATTGCGAACAAAGCGGAAAGCGCCAGGTATATTGTTGAGGAAATAACACATATCTGCAAGAATATGCCAAAGCGTAGTCCCGGCTCGGAGGGCGAGCGCATTGCCAGTGAGTATATGGCTGATGTTCTCAAGGATGACTGCGGCTGTGATCGCGTACAGGTTGAGACATTCAAGGAAAATCCGGGTTCCTTCTATGGTTGGATTTGGATTACATTCTCACTTATGTTTATCGGACTTATTCTCATTTTTGTCGGAGCTCCGATCATTGCGGTTCCGCTCATGCTTTTCGGCTGGATTATAGCACTTCTTCAATTCGGTACATATAAAAAGTTTATTGATAAGCTCTTCCCTGAACTTGAGGGAACCAACGTTACGGCAATCAAGTCCTGCACGGGAACAGTTGAAAGACGTATTTTCTTTAACGGACATTCTGACGCTGCATGGGAGTGGCCCGTAAACTACGCTCTCGGCGGAGTAGGCTTTGAAGGTCATGCGATTATTTCCGCTGTAGGTACTATCTTTTATATCGTTATTGCAATCATTGCAATGGCACAGGGCGGACTTTTTGCAGCTCCTGAGGGAACACTCAAGACAGTTGCTCTTTGGGGTCTTCTCTTCACTCCGTTTTGGGTTGGCATGTATTTCATGTGGAACAGACACAGAGTAGTTGACGGAGCAAACGACAACCTTTCGGGTTGTTATATGGGCATTGCCATCTTGAAGGCAATGAAGGACGCAGGTATTGACCTTGAGCATACTGAGGTCGGCGTTATCCTTACAGGCTCAGAGGAAGCAGGCCTTCGCGGTGCAAAGGCATGGTCTGAGGCTCACAAGGACGACTTCAAGGATGTTCCTACATTCATTTATTCATACGACACCATCTTTGATCCTAAGTATCTCATGGTAAACTACAGAGACCTTAACGCGACCGTAAAGGCTGACAAAGACGTTTCAGACCTCTTCATGGAGGCAGCACAGGAGCTTAATCTCCAGTGTAAGAAGGGTATGGTTCCACCGCTTGGCGGAGCTACCGATAACGCAGCATTCGCACAGGGCGGATTCCGTTCAACAGGTATCACAGGTCTTAACCATAAGCTTGAGGATTACTATCATACCCGCCGTGACACTTATGACAACATGAACGAGCAGGGACTTGCAGATTGCTTTGCGGTTTCGGTACGCGTTCTTGATAAGTTTGATCAGGGTGAAAAGCAGTAATTTCGGTATTGCTATTAAGTAAACAGGCTGCTATCAGCCGGTATTGCTCAATAAATCGTTAAACAGGATGCATAACAGGTGTAAAAGCCTGTTATGCATTTTTCTTTCTAAAAAAGCATTGAAAACAATGGGTGTTATTGGTACAATCTTACCAGATGAGCAATTGCTCACAAATGGAGAGATAAAAATGAATAAAGTACATCACAAACCTGCATTTGAGCGCGCGGATGAAAAAAATAAAAACGCGGTCATTCAAGCGGGAATCAATGAGTTTTCCACACATGGATTTGAGAGAGCCAATGTAAATATCATAGCAAAAAAAGCGGGAGTTTCAGTAGGTCTCCTATACAAGTATTTTGACACAAAGGAGGATTTTTTTCTTACCTGTGTTGATGATGCCATAATGACGCTCGAGGAGATAATAAGCAGCGTAGTAAATTCCGATGATAAGCTTCTTGTACGTGCCGAAAAGCTTATACGTGCGATTCAGGCAACCTCCGCTACAGACTCGAAATACGTAAAGCTCTACAATGAGATAACACGTATGTCGGCTTCGGAAAGAGCCAGAGGACTTGCTGAAAGGATAGAAACCATATCTTCAAGGGCATATGCGGACTTTCTCGAAAAAGCAAGGGAAAATGGGGATATACGCCCTGACTGTGATCTGCGTATGTTTGCTTTTTTCTTTGATTCACTTCTTATGACCCTTCAGTTTTCCTATACCTGTGATTACTGCCGTGAGAGACTCAGGATATACTGCGGAGAGGATATCTTTGATGATGATGAAAAAATGGTGAAAGAGCTTCTTAAGTTTCTTGAATCCGCTTTTTATTTCAGCCATGAGGATATCGAAAAGCTTAAGGAACAAAATAAGATGGGATGAAAGGCTTAGTGCGTAAAGCCCAAAATTTGAATAATTTTATATTGAAAATGTCAAAAGTGTCTGAAAACTCTGTGTTTCAGGCACTTTTAAATTGACTAAGACTGTGTATTTGTTGTATAATTGGTTCGTCTTATTTTATTTTGATATTAAACATCTTAATACGGTTAAAAAATATTGAAATGAACTTAGGTGGAAACACAAAAAATTTAATTCGGAGGAGAATTAAAAATGAAAAGAATCATTGCTTTAGTTCTTGCTGTTTGTATGTGCTTTGCGCTCGTTGCATGCGGCGGAAACTCAGACAAAGACTCAGGCAAGAAGACAGGAGCCGTTGCGTATGTAATCGCTGAAAAAGGCGACACTTATTCGCTCGGTCTTGCAAACAACTTTAAGACAGCTTTTGAGAAGCAGGGCGGTACCGTTATCATGGAGACCTTCCCGAAGAACACAACAAACTTCTCAGACTACCTTCAGAAAGCACTCGACAACAAGGCTGACGTTATCTTTTCCCCTAACTCAACAACTGTTGCCGCAAACTTCCTCAAGAACGCAGATGACCTCGGTGTTGAGTGTCCTATCCTTGCAGGAGACACGTGGGAGTCATCGGTTATCCTTGATGCTGTAAAAGGAACAGACCTCAAAGTATATTGCTCAACTTTCTTTGACGAAAATGATTCAAGTTCAACAGCAGCATCTGATTTTGTTAAGGGCTTTAAAAAATGGCTTAACGACAACAAGAACTATTATGACATGAACGGCGGCAATGACATCGTTGCAGCAGTTTCTGCTCTCGGTTTTGACGCATATAACGTTGCAATGGCTGCTATCCGTGCTGCTGCACAGGAAAAGGGAGAGAACCTTACCTCTGTTGACGTTGCAAAGGCTCTCTGGACTCTTACCTATGAAAACGGTGTTGCCGGAACACTTCAGTTTGATAAAAACGGCGACGCAATAAAAGACAGTGCATACATAAAGCAGGCAGGCGACGGTAAGTTCAACTTTGTAAAACTTCAGACAATCAAGAACGATGCAACACAGGCATCCGCTCATGACTACGGTGACGTTAAAGGTATAGCTCTTGATAAGGCTTCAAAAACAATCACAATAGGTATCTACGAGCCGACATCAGGCGACAATGCCGCAGGCGGTAAACAGGAAGTTATCGGAATCACATATGCAAATTCTCTTGACAACAAGATTAAGATCGGTGATAACGAGTATACCGTAAAGCTTTACCTTTCAGATAACAGTTCACTTGATGAGAACGCAGTTGCTGCTGCTTCAAAGATTGTAGATGAAAAAGCTCTTATTTCTCTTGGCTCATACGGCTCCGGCGTATCAATCGCAGCTGCCGAGACATTTGAAAACGCAAAGCTTCCTGCAATCGGTATCTCATGCACAAACGCATCTGTTACCGAAGGTCACGACTATTACTTCCGTACCTGCTTCCTTGATCCGTTCCAGGGAACAGTAATGGCAAACTTTGCTTTTGACCTCATCAACAGCAAGTAATAAGTCTTGAATTAAAAGTTCATTTAAGTACGGTGGGCTTTGTTCCCGCCGTACTTTTTGAGTTTGAAAGGTATTTTTTTTATGAATATTGTTCCGTATCTTATAAGAGGCTTTGCAACGGGCGGACAGTACGCTCTTGTAGCCATAGGATACACGATGGTATACGGTATTTTGAAGCTTATCAACTTCGCTCACGGTGACTTGTTCATGCTTTCGGGTATTATGCTTATATACCTTTGTGCAAGTTTTCCTACCATGCCTATCTGGTTTTCATTAATCATAATGATCGTTCTCACGGTCTTTATAGGTTATCTTATTGAAAAGTGTGCATATTCGCCGCTCAGACAGGCTCCGCGAATGTCCGTTATGATTTCAGCCATCGGTGTTTCTTATTTGCTCCAAAACCTCGTAGCATATATCACCGGAGGACTTTCAAAGCAGTTTCCCGACATACCCTTGATAGGTGAAAGCGTGAGGCTGTTCGGTGTAAAAGACAAACTTACCGTTTTCATTTCACCTATAGTTGCAGTCGTGCTTATGATTGCTCTTGTCCTCGTTATCAATCATACAAAGTTCGGTATGTCCATGCGCGCGGTTTCAAAGGATTTTGAAACGTCACAGCTCATGGGTGTAAAAATCAATCGTGTAATTTCAATAACATTTGCAATTGGTGCATTCCTTGCTGCCGTAGGTTCGATTCTCTACTTTGCAAAGAATACCGGTGTAAACCATCTGGCAGGTACGACACCCGGTATCAAAGCATTTATTGCAGCCGTTGTAGGAGGAATAGGTTCTGTTCCGGGCGCAGTTGTAGGTGCGCTTATCATCGGGGTTGTTGAAAGTCTGGCAAAGGCTGTAGGCCTTTCGGACTTCTCGGATGTTATTTCTTTTGCACTTCTTATCATTATTCTCGTTGTTAAACCTACAGGTATCTTCGGCGAGAAGACTACGGAGAAGGTGTAATTATGAAAAATACATTTTGGGACAAAAACAAAAGAACAATTTGCAACCTCGGACTTGTAGCCGTGATTTTTGCAATCATGGTTACCATTCAGTATACTGCAGAGCCGACCTCTATGTGGTTCTCGGTTCTCCGTAAGGTATGTACCTTCACTCTTGCAGCCGTTTCCATGAACCTTCTTAACGGCTTCACGGGTCTCTTTTCCCTGGGTCAGGCAGGCTTTATGCTGCTTGGTGCGTACACATACGCTGTTTTCACAATCCCGACGGATATGCGCCATACGGTTTACAGGAACTATGGCGACAGCCTTATCACATTCCAGCTTCCGCTGGTTGTAGGTCTTATTCTTGCGGGTCTTGTAGCGGCGTTCTTCGCATGGCTTATCGGTCTTCCCGTTTTGAGACTTAAGAGTGACTATCTTGCTATTGCGACTCTCGGGTTTGCCGAAATAGTAAGAGGTATAGTTCAACTTCAGGATTTCGGACCTGTTACAAACGGCCCCGACCCTATAAACTCGTTTACGGCTCCGAAAAGCATCCTTGTATATGCCGCTATTGCGGGAGTTTGTATATTTATAATCGTTTTACTTATTAACTCAACGTACGGACGTGCTTTTAAGGCTATTCGTGATGATGAGGTTGCTGCTGAGGCTATGGGAATAAACCTTGCTCACCACAAGAGACTTTCGTTTATCATAAGTTCCTTCTTCTGTGGTATAGCGGGTGCCATGCTTGCTATGTGTAACTCTGCCGTTTCATCCGTATCATTCACCGCTGCAATGACTTATCAGATTCTTCTGGTTGTTGTTATAGGCGGTATCGGCTCGGTATCGGGCTCTGTTATAGCAGCATTTATTTATTATGCAAGCAGTGAGTGGTGGCTTAAGTTCCTTGACCTTGAAACGTTTACGGAGGCAGGAAAAAAGATACCTCTCCTCGGACCCGGATTCCGTATGGTTGTATTCTCTGTTCTCATCATGATAGTAGTTCTCTTCTTCAGAAAGGGTATCATGGGAACGAGAGAGATTTCCGTATATGACGGGTTTGTTAAGATAAAAAAACTTTTTACAAAGAAAAAGGATACATCGCCCGAGGATATGGCGCTGAAAGGCGGTGAGGGATGATGGCGGAAAAGAAAAATATTCTTCGTCTTTCGGATGTTACCATGCAGTTCGGCGGCGTTGTTGCCGTTGACAACCTCACGATGGACGTAAACGAGCATGAGATAGTTGCTCTTATCGGACCTAACGGTGCGGGAAAGACAACAGCTTTTAACGCTATAACAGGTGTTTATGAGCCAACAAACGGTGCCATTTTCTTTAACGGTGAAAAGGTTATAGAAAATCATCCGCAGGGAAAGATGAAAAAACTCTACGCAGGTGAAAATAACGGAAAGTACACGCATAGAATAACAAAAACTCCCGATCAGCTCACAAGGCTCGGTATGGCGAGAACTTTCCAAAATATCAGACTTTTCAATTCGATGACCGTTTTTGAAAATGTTTTGACGGCAAAGCATCTTCGCAGGACTTCAAACGTTTTCACTGCAACTCTTCGCCTGAACTACAAGGAAGAGGCCAAGATGCGTAAGGAAACAATGGAGCTCCTTGACCTTGTTGACCTGTCAGACGTAAAGGATGAGCTTGCAACAAGTCTTCCCTACGGTAAGCAGAGAAAACTTGAGATTGCACGTGCTCTTGCTACAAATCCGACGCTTCTTCTTCTTGATGAGCCTGCTGCAGGTATGAACCCGCAAGAGACGGCGGAGCTGACTGAGTTTATCCACTTTATTCGTGACAAATTTGATCTTACAATTCTCCTCATTGAACATCATATGAATCTTGTAATGGATATCTCAGACAGAATTTACGTTATTGATTTCGGTAAGGAAATTGCACAGGGCGTTCCTGCTGAGATTCAGTCGAACCAAAGGGTTATCGACGCTTATCTGGGGGTGGCTGAAGATGAGTGATTTGCTTGAAATAAAAAATTTACAGGTACGTTTCGGCGGAATTACCGCAGTTGAGGATGTTTCCATAAACGTTCCGGAAGGAAAAATCGTTACGCTTATCGGTGCGAACGGAGCCGGAAAATCAACCACCCTTCGTACGGTTTCCGGTATTGTGAAGCCGCAGCGTGGAGAGATACTTCTCGGCGGTGAAAATATCGTAGGTCTTTCACCTGATAAGATTGTTGCCAAGGGTGTAACACTTGTTCCGGAGGGAAGACGTGTATTTCCGAACCTTACCGTTCTCGAAAATCTGAAAATCGGCGCGTATCTCCGTAAGGATGATCTGAAGCCGGATATTGAGTATGTTTATTCTTTGTTCCCGCGCCTTAAGGAAAGACATTGGCAGCTTGCCGGGACTCTTTCGGGCGGAGAACAGCAGATGCTTGCGGTTGGACGCGCTCTCATGAGCCGACCGAAGCTCATAATGATGGATGAACCGTCTCTTGGACTTGCTCCGCTTGTCGTAAAGGATATTTTTGATATCATCACGACCATAAACAAGGCAGGTATCACGGTTCTCCTTATCGAGCAGAACGCAAACATGGCTCTTAAGATTGCCGACTGGGCATATGTCCTTGAAACCGGAAATATCACCAAAGAGGGCACCGGTATTGAGCTTCTTAATGATGAGTCAATCAAAGAGGCATATCTCGGAAAGACAAAGTGATTTTGGCTTAAAATGACGAATTAAAGTCCCGTTAGTCGGGACTTTAATTTTTTTGTAATATTGCTGTAGACGTTGCGTTGTTTTAGGAGTGTAGAATATCATTTGTAAATAATGGGAGATATGTTTGCGAAAGGGGATGCTCACGTGGCAATGATGATTTTCGGAGTAGTGGGATTTCTCTGGTTTCTTATGCCGCTTATTATGTACGGTTCAATCAACCTCGGAAATATCACGGGAATGATTGTCTTTGTTGCGCTTTTCATTTACGGATACAGAAGTAAGGATATAAGATTTAAGCTTAAAAATACAAGGGAGTCAGGAAACGGAAAAATTGTTGTAAGGGTTATGAGCGGAATACTTTCCGTCGTTCTCGCTCTTATAGTCGTAGAAACGGGTCTGATGGTTAAGGCGGCAACGGACAAGCCCGAGAAAAACTCAACGGTTGTTGTTCTGGGTTGTCGTGTGATGCCGGGTGAAAAGCCCAGCCTTATGCTTACCGAAAGACTTGATGCAGCATATGAATACCTCATTGAAAATCCGGATTCCGCATGTATTTTATCCGGCGGACAGGGGAAAAACGAGGAAATACCGGAGGCCGAGTGCATGTACAGATATCTTGCGAACAAGGGGATTTCTCCGGACAGGCTTTACAAGGAGGATAAGTCCACTTCCACGAGAGAGAATTTGAAGTTTTCCGGGGAAATAATCAAGAAAGAAGGTCTTCCGTCAGAAATAGCGATAGTTTCAAACGAATTTCATCTTTACAGAGCAGGACTTATTGCAAACGAGCTCGGTCTTGCGCACTCATCCGTCCCCGCTTGCACTGCATTTTGGCTTTTACCCACATATTATGTACGTGAGCTTTACGGAATTATCTATCAATGGGTGTTTTAGAAGGGAAAATATTTGTCAAACACACCGCTGCTCGGCGGTGTGTTTTTTTGTAAAACAGCGATAATTAAGTTGACTTTGTGAGTTGCTAAAGTTATACTTGTAGGAAATGTATGATTACAAAACGACAGTTAAAGGGGGAATTATTTGATGCCCGGGGGTAAACATGTACTGGGACTTCCCAACGGGAAGCATATTTTCGGCACTGCAAAGGTAGGCGAAAAGGGGCAGATAGTTATTCCTAAGGAGGCAAGGGATCTCTTTGGTATAAATGCAGGAGATACATTGCTTATTTTAGGAGACGAAAAAACCGGAATCATTGTTACAAAGCCGGATGTTATGAGCGAGGTTGCAATGAAGGTTTTCAAGGATATTGACAAGTAATAAAATGAAATCGCCTGCGCAGGTGCGCGGCAAACCAAAAGATAAGGCAAAAGAGGATGCTTATAATGAACAACGAAAAAATGTTTCTGGAGCTTGGGATTAGCAAAAAGGTTCTTGAGTTTTCAGAGGAAATACTTTCGGATTTATCTGAAAGATTTAAAGAGATAGACAGTGTTGCGGAGAGCAACCAGATGAAGGTCATCAAGGCGATGCAGGAGAACAGGGTTTCTGCTGCATGCTTTGCCGGAACCACGGGTTACGGCCATGATGACCTTGGTCGTGACACACTTGAGAAGGTATATGCGTCTGTGTTTCACACAGAGGCGGCTATCGTCAGAGGACAGATAACGTGTGGCACACATGCCTTGGCAGTTGCTCTCTCCGCAAACCTTTTGCCGGGCGACGAGATACTGTCGCCGGTAGGCAAACCGTATGACACTTTAGAAGAAGTTATAGGAATAAGGGACTGTGCCGGCTCGTTAAAGGAGTCGGGAGTGACCTACAGGCAGGTTGACCTTCTCCCTGATAATTCATTTGACTATGACGGCATAAAAGCTACGATAAATGAAAAGACAAAGCTTATTGAGATACAGCGCTCAAAGGGCTATGCCATGAGACCGACTTTTTCTGTTGAACAGATCGGCGAACTCATAAAATTTGTAAAGAGTGTTAAGCCGGATGTTATCGTTATGGTTGATAACTGTTACGGAGAATTTGTCGAAACTATTGAGCCGTCGGATGTCGGCGCGGACCTCACAGTCGGTTCACTTATAAAGAATCCGGGCGGCGGACTGGCTCCTATCGGAGGGTACATATGCGGCCGTCAGGATCTCATAGACAGGTGCTTTTACAGGCTTACCGCTCCGGGCATCGGCGGCGATGTGGGCGCAAGTCTTGACCTTAACACAAGACTTTATCAGGGCTTCTTTATGTCGCCGATGGTTGTTGCCGGAGCGCTTAAGGGTGCGATTTTTGCCGCAAATATGTATGAGCGTCTCGGCTTTAATGTTGTACCGGCCGGAAATGAAAAACGTTATGATATCATCCAGTCGGTTGAACTCGGATCAGCCGAGCGCATGATAGCCTTCTGCAAGGGTATTCAGGCCGCCGCCCCGGTTGACAGTTATGTTACACCGGTGCCGTATCCTATTCCGGGCTACAATGACGACGTTATTATGGCTGCGGGTGCTTTTGTACAGGGCTCGTCGATTGAGCTTTCGGCAGACGGTCCGATAAGAGAGCCGTATGCGGTATATTTTCAGGGCGGACTTACATTTTCACACGCGAAGTTCGGTATCATGATGTCACTTCAAAAACTACTTGATGAGGGATTGGTGGAATTTTAATGGAGCAGCAGTATATCAATTACATAATGGCCGGAGTTTTCAGCTTGATAGGAATTCTCATAATGGTCATAAAAAGAAAGACATTCACAACATATGAAAAAGTATGGTTTATAACCATAACAATACTTGCATCTGTTTTTGCAGTGCTTTTTCCGGAAGAGGACGTAAACGGTATCAACGGAACCATAATAATGGGACTTTATCTTCTGGATACATTGCTCAATATACTATGCGAGCTTCTTATTTCAAAGCAGAGTAAGTGGAATTTTATTGTTTCGGTTTTTGTTGAAATAACGGAAATCGCCATATGTGTAGTGCTGGCTTACAGGTTTGCGACCATGGCTACGACGCTTTTCTTCTGGCTGCCGTGCGACATAATAAGCTTTATAAACTGGAACAAGCATCCGGACAGAGAAAAGGAAGAGCTTACGGAGGTACGCACCCTTTCAGGAAAGCAGGAAGTACTTGTTATACTCGGAATATTTGTATGGACGGTAGTAATAGGCTATCTTCTTACACTTATTGACCTTGGTACGGACCTTTTCGGCGGAAACAAGACGCTTGAGGTGCTGGTTTGTTACCTTGACGCCTGTGTATCTGCGGTTGCGGTTGCAAACGGTCTTTTCATTCTTTTCCGTTTCAGAGAGCAATGGATTGCGTGGTTTATTGACGCTATTCTTGAAAGTGCGATAAACATTCTTTCCGGACAATATGTACTTCTTGTTCTTAAACTCGGATATCTTACAAACTCGATATACGGGTATGTCAAGTGGACAAAGTATATTAAGGAGCATCCGGAGGTTGTTATCGGCGGAAAGAAAAAGGTTACGAAGCAGCCGAGGAATAATTAAAAAAACAACACCTGTGACACGAGAAATTTACGCGTCACGGGTGTTACTTTTTTCGTTAATAATCCGCTTCATATAAAGGCTTTATAAAGGTAATGTATACCCTTTACTTTGGTGCTCTCTCCTTGCGAAACGGTTACTCGTTCTTTGTCGGAATGCTTGATTTCGATGCGGATTTATCGAAAAAGGAGTTATTTGTCATACTTTTCAATAAAGCTGTCAACCTTTTCCCAATAAGCCTCCGGGTCGTATATACAGGAGGTTGCGTGCGTTGCATCTTTTACGACGAGAAGATCCTTGTCGGTTTTGCACGCGTCGTAAAGCTTGTATACCATGTCGGTTTTTACGAATGTATCCTTTTCACCGTGTATGAACAGAATGGGAACCTTGCTGTTTTCGACGCGGCTTATAACGTCGCAGTCATCCTTTATACTGTAATGAGCTTTGAGAAGATTCAACGTGTCAAAAATGTCAATAAGGGGATGGGGCGGAAGCTTCATAAGACCAATTTCATAGATGAGCTGATCGTATCCGCTTGTGAAGCCGCAATCCTCTACGCAGAAGATTACATTGCGCGGGAGTTCTTTGTCGCCGCACATACGCAAAACCGTTGCGGCACCCATGGAAACACCGTGGATAATTACCTTGAAGTGTCCGAGCCTTGTGTTTATGTAGTGAAGCCAATTCACGCCGTCGGTTGCCTCAAAGCCTGAAAAGCCGATGTATTTTCCTTCACTGTTTCCGCTTGCAGTGTGGTCAACAACAAAAAGACCGAAGCCGTATTTTTCGTAGTAGTGTTGAACGAAAATCATCGGGTCACGAAATGCTGTGGAGCCGAAGCCGTGGCTTAAGAATACGAGGGTGTTCACACCGCCCTTTGGCGGAATGAAATATGCACAGAGGGTTTCACCCCGGGTGTTTGTCATGTGAAGGGCTTGATAGTCATGGTTTTTAAACCACTCGTAGCCCTTTGCTTCCGCCTCGTCAAGCTTTCTTCTTTCGACGGGCATAAGACCCTTTCCCTCTCTGGCCTTGAAATTGAACTTTATGATGGGATTACGGTCAAAGAGAGCCATGTGTGTGATATCTATAGCGGCGAGTGAAACGAGCGAGGTACCCACCAATGCGGATACCAGCGAAGATTTATTCATGTTATTACCTCATTATAAAAGTATGATTCCGTGAGCCTTGCATTCATCAACCATTTTATCCGGCCAAATGGATACCTGAACCTCTCCGATATGAGCTTTTTCGAGCATGTACATACAGATACGCGACTGGCCTATACCGCCGCCTACGGTAAGCGGGAGAGTGCCGTTTATGATTCCCTGATGATAGGGATACTTAAGTCTGTCCTCGGCGTCACATTTTTTCAGCTGCTCCATAAGGGATGTCTTGTCAACACGTATACCCATTGATGAAAGCTCAAAGGCACATTCCGTTATCTCATTCCACACGAGGATATCTCCGTTTAATTCCCAGTCATCATAGTCGGGCGCGCGTCCGTCATGCTTTTCACCGTTTGAAAGCTTGTCCCCGATCTTCATGAGAAATACGGTTTTTTTCTCTTTCACTATTTTGTTTTCTCGCTCTTTCGGTGAAAGGTCGGGGTAGAGACGAAGAAGTTCTTCGGAGGTTATGAAGAAAACCTCTCTCTCCATCTTATGCTCAAGCTGCGGATAGGCAAAATTAATCGCATCCTTTGTGTCGGCAAGGGCTTTTATGATAAGTCTTACTATGCCTTTAAGAAAATCCTCTGTTCTGTTTGAATGATTTATGACTCTTTCCCAGTCCCACTGGTCAACGTAGATGGAATGGAGAGAGTCGCAGTCGTCATCTCTGCGTATAGCAGACATGTCCGTGTAGATACCCTCGCCCGGAAGATACCCGTACCTTTTCAGCGCCATGCGTTTCCATTTTGCAAGCGACTGTACAACCTCGGCTTCTCCGCCGACTTTTTTCATGTCGAACGAAACCTTGCGTTCAACTCCGTTAAGGTCGTCATTTATGCCGCTTCCGCTCGTTACAATAACAGGTGCCGTAACGCGGTCGAGATTCAGGGCCTTTGAGAGATTTGACTGAAATAAGTCCTTTGTTGTCTTTATTGCTCTCTGTGTTTCCTTTAGAGAGAGTTTTGATTCGTATCCGTCCGGATAAATAAGTCTATCCATTAAAAACACTCCTTATCAATTCATTTAATATTACACTTATTTTTGCTTTGTTTCAATAATTAGATTGAATATTTATGCGTTATATGATAGAATTCTTAAGGTTAATTGTTCGGATGTTTGACTGACTTCGAAAAAAATAAAAAACCGGGAGATTTTTATGTCAATTCCAATTCTTATTTTTATCGTTGTTTACATGGCAACAACAATCGCTTATCTCTTTTCTGAGACCAGCGGAAACTTTAAACGCAGAGCTATCAACAAGATTTGTCTTGCCAGTATGTTCCTTATTTACGCTATCTATGCGACTATCCGTCACGGAAATCTCGGCGTAACGCTTCAGAGTCTTTGTCTCATAGGCGTATTTTTCTGCTTTGTCGGAGATGTATGGCTTCTCTGGAGCTTTTCAAAGGGCGGCTTTTCTTTTGCCCTCGGCAATGTAATCCTTTTTGCCTATGAGATTATGTACTTTAAAGAGCACGGACTTAAGTTCTCTCAGTACTGGTTCTTTATCATACTGCTTGTAATTCTTATCGGAGTACAAAGTTATCTTATTGCGCATGACTGGTATGACATGGAAAAGGAAATGAAGATGGCTTTTCCGTTCTACCTTTTATCGGTATCGCTTCACGGAACGCTCAGCTTGGTAGGACTTATCTACCTCCACGACGTGAAGTCACTTCTTCTTCTTATCGGTCTCATTCTTTTCATGATTTCTGACTACTTTATTGTACTTCATAAGTTTAAGTTTAAAGACAGTAAATTAGTCTTACGCTGCAACAGCTTCTCTTATTTCACGGGACTTATGCTGGTTGCGCTCAGCTTTTCGTTTTAAGTAAAAAAGGTCGCAAAACAGTTGAATTTAAGTAATTTTCAGAAAAACCGCTTACTTTCCAGTAAGCGGTTTTTTTAAATACGAAAACGAAGCGGGGTTTAAGTACTCTGTTTTTCTCCTGTAAGCTCGTTAAAGTGCTTTTCCATGTGGTTAAAGAGATTGTTTATTATCTCTTTGTCCTCATCGTTGCCGCGTTCACAGACGGAAAGGGTGAGAACTCCCTTATATGTTATGGCGGTGAGCAGGGCATAGGGCTTGTACTTTACGGCGCCTGTCAGGAAGACATCCGAAGGCTCATGCCCGCAAAGTGAAAGACTTTTCGGGTCGAATACCCCTACATTGCTCATGGCAATCAGGGGATTTGAATAGCCTACCTTTATTATTTCCTCCGAGGCGGCATACGGCATGATGGTGTATGCAAGCTTTAAAAGAGGCAGTCCGTAAAGACCGAGAAAACGGTCATCCTTACTGTTTTGTGCACTTATCTTAGCAAGCTCTATTGTTTCGCGTATGTCACGTCCCTTTCCCTTTGAGGAAACCGGCATAAAAGCGGTGTGGTTTGTGTACCCCTTGTCGCTCATGTCAGAGATGTGGCGGCGCAGGTCTATGGCGCATGAAACAACTATTTCTTCATCATCGGCATAATCTGTTATCTCATAGAGAGAGTGAAGGAAGGCTGCGACGATGACGTCGTTTACGGTAGCACCGAGCTCCTTTCCCGCAAGTCTTATTCTTTCAAAGCGCTCCGCATCAATCTTCCTCTTTACGTAAAAGGACTTGTCGTCCTCCGAATCCGGTGTGAAGGGGAATTTGTGCTTATCCTTGTTTGACACGTTCTTGTAGAGTCTTTTTGCCGCCTGCTTGTCGGTGGGGCTCATATCTGCGTAAACCTCCTCAAAGGAGCGTGATCCTGAGCGTACATCCAGTGGACTTACGGCGTTTTCAACGTATTTCGTATAGCCCTTGCAGAACGATGTAAGGAAGTACTTAAGATCTCCTCCGTCCATGCACATATGATTTACGATAAAGCAAAGCGTAGAGGAACCGTTTTTGTTTATAAGGGCAATTTTCATCTGTAGCTTACTGTCCGGAGGGAGATACTGCATGAGAAATTCATCTTTAACCTTTTCGGGGTTCTGCGGCTCGTCTATGACTGTGAGTATGTCCTCGATTGTATAATCGTTTTCTGTCCAATATGGGTTTATGGGGCTGGATTTGAAGCTTGAATGAAGAACCGGAACCTTTTCAAAAAAGCAAATGATAACGGTTTTTAAGGCTTTGATATCTATCAAAAAATCATACTCAAGTGACACGTGAATCATTCGGTCATTGAAGTCGCGGAAAAGGAAATGCATCTTGTCCCAGAGTTCTGCATGGAGCTTGATTCTTTTACTCACTTTCCGTCACCTCCGTGTCTTTTCTGCTTCGGTATTCGTTTATCCTTTCCGACAAACGGTGCTTTTTATTATAGGCAAACACAAAAAGAACTATGGAAACAGCCATGCCGGCAATGATGAGAAGCCAGCCGGTCTGCCACGGTATGACTTTTCTGAGACAGAGGGTCAGATACAGGCACGTACAGGAGAGGGGAATTGAAAATATCGAGTGCCATATGCCGTACTTCCGGTTTGTGAGAAGTGGGACAAATGAGTCGAAAAAGAAAATAAAAAAGCCCGTGATTGAAAAAATGATACCGCTGTAGTGCATATTGTATACAATCTCCATAACAAGAAAAATAAAAGTTGCGACAACAAGCACGGAAATGGTTACGGCATAGTTAAAGGGAATTCTTCTTCGACCCTTGTAGTGATATTTTTCCGGCATGAGAAACAGGATGAGTATGTAAAGCACTATTCCGCCGGCAATGATTATCCATGAATGTGCCCAGTCGTTGTTATAGAAGCTGTCAAGTATAAAGAAAATTCCGTCAATCATGAAGTATACAACTGATAGGAGAATTTTCAGAATAAAGAGAGTTTTCTCCGCTTTGTCCTCGATAGCTCTTCTCTGCTCCTTAATGAAGTCGTGTCGGGCGTCGATATTTTCGCTTAATATAAGGTCGGAAATAACCTTGTCGTCGGAAAGGCCGCGTTTTCTGAGAACCATTTCGCGGTTTCTCATCTCGGCTTTTCTTTTCTTTTTAAAGTCATCCAGCGTGTACTTAATGTCGGTGTCATTTGAAAAGTCCGACAATGTAACATCTATAAAATCTGTATAGTTTTTCAAAAAACGGCCCTCCTTTAAAGGCGGTAAAAGCTTTGAGCAGATATCTTTTGATCATGCGTTATTTTATGTTTTGTCTTTCTTTTGTCAGAACAAGATACAAGAGGTATAAGTCATGGTTTTTTCACCGTAATAATAATTGATACCGTTGTCCCTGCAAACCTGTGTTACGAAAAGTCCGTATGCTTCCATGGACGAGTATGACTTGTCCGGAAAACGGCAGGGTGCGTTCGGGTAGGTACAGACTTTACAGATACGACAGCCGCCGGCACCGAGGCAGAGTGCCTCAGGATGTGTGGCGCGGACAAATGCCGTAAGACTGACAAAACGGTCGTGGTGCAAGGCCTCGATACGTCTGTAAGCTTTGGTATCAATAGACTTTTCCGTTTTGCCGGTCGTCTGTACTATGATACCGTGCTTGTACTTCTTTATGCGTTCGGAGCACTCGGACAGCTCGCCGCAGGCGGGCGGACATGTCCAGTTCTTACCGAACACATGGCATTTGTCCGCGGCACACATCTCTCGTACGTCCTTACGGACGGCGAGTGTGCCGGTGTCTATCTCCTTTGCGGTTTCAAAACCGATTTCAAGAGCCTTATTTATAAACAATTCGGCGTCCTTTGTCATTTTTAACCCTCGTTTCATTGTACTGTTGTACGAAAAAACAATTCAAGCATATGATAGCACAAATTATACATCAGTTAAAATATTTTTTTGTTTTTTAACGTACTTAAACAAAGAAAAAAATCATAACTCTGAATTAAAAAAATCATCTCAGGCAATACTTTGCTTGAGGTGATTTTTTTGCAGTACAGTAAGGTTGAGATTTGCGGTATAAACACAAATGAATTACCCTGCATAAAGGACGACAGAGCAAAGCTGCTGCTCAGGTCCGCACAGGGCGGAGATAAGGCGGCTCGTGACGAGCTTGTTAACGGAAATTTAAGGCTTGTTCTCTCGGTCGTACAGAGATTTGCAAACAGAGGTGAAAATCCCGACGACCTTTTTCAAGTCGGGGTGATAGGCCTAATAAAAGCAATAGATAACTTCAACACGGAGCTTGACGTTAAGCTCTCTACTTATGCCGTTCCGATGATAATAGGGGAGATAAGGAGATACCTGCGTGACAACAATCCCGTGCGCGTCTCAAGGTCACTCAGGGATATGGCTTACCATGCCATGCAGACAAAGGAAGAACTTCAGAATAAGCTTTCAAGAGAGCCTACCATTGACGAAATTGCAAAAAAGATGGAGGTTCCCCTAAGTGAAGTTGTCATAGCGCTTGAGGCTATAGTAGATCCGGTATCCCTCTATGAGCCGATATACAACGACGGCGGGGACACCATATTTGTTATGGATCAGATAGGTGATAAAAATACGGACGAGGCATGGATTGATGAGATAATGCTCAGGGATTCACTGAAAAGCCTCGGTCTGCGTGAAAAAGAAATCCTTTCAAAAAGATTTATGGAGGGTAAGACGCAGATGGAGGTCTCCGGTGAGATCGGCATTTCGCAGGCGCAGGTCTCGCGGCTGGAGAAAAACGCCATCAGCACCATCCGCAGGAACCTTTGACTGCTCCATAGCACAGCTTATGATAGGCTGTGCTATTTTTAATAATGCTTCTATCGCCGATCCGCTTGACTTTCTCTGTTTCCCATGTAGAATGTTTAGGGTTCGGCAGTCTCTGCCGTGCTGCTCACAGCAAAACACAGAACAGGAGTTGTTATCATGAAGTACGACGTTGCCATCATCGGCGCGGGCCCCGGCGGCATCTTCTCCGCCTACGAGCTGACAAAGGATCGCAGCGACCTGC
>UQZY01000002.1 GCA_900545655.1 uncultured Oscillospiraceae bacterium | reverse complement strand
ACGTACCTTTCAAGAATTCATTAAGTTGTTCAATATCACAGATAAAAATGAAATTACTTTTTTGAAAGAAAATATTCAGGTACAATAAAGAAGTCTTACAGCATAAAAGTGAAGTAATTGAAAATCAAATATCACAGATGAGTAAAGGGTCGCTCCGTCGGAGTGACCCTTTAATTTTACGGATTGTTTACAACATTTCGCAGGTGGCCGTGTTCAAAGGCTTCAAGATTTTTGGCAACCTCGGATACAAGACGACGGCGCGTCTCAAGAGGAGCCCATGCAACATGTGGTGTTATAGTAAGATTCGGAACACCCAAAAGCTTTGAATCCTTTGATTGCGGCTCTTTTTCGAGCACGTCAAGTCCGGCACCGGAAAGCTTTCCGGTATTAAGAGCCTCGATTAAGGCATCTTCATCGACTATCGGGCCGCGCGCGGTGTTTACAAGGTAAGCACCGGTACGCATTTTGGCGAATGTCTCGTGGGAGAAGAGTCCCATGGACTCTTCGTTGAGCGGACAGTGTATGGATACAATATCAGAATGCTTGAGAAGATTGTCGAGAGTTCGGTATGTAATGGTATCGTCCGTTCTGCCAAGAAATCCGTCGAGCCTTGTTCGGTCGATATTACCCCATTTATCGGTAGCCGCATCGACGGATTTTTGGTACGAACGGGTGTACACGAGGACATTCATGCCAAATGCGTTTGCAATTTTTGCAACTGCGCGGCCGATTTTTCCGTAGCCTACAAGACCGATTGTTTTACCGAAAAGCTCATCCGTATCAAAAACAAACGGAGCAAAGGTATCCGCGTTTTTCCAGCCGTCCTTCTGTACGAAATCATTGTATTGTGAAACACGGGAATAGTGGTTAAGAATGAAAGCAAACACCTGCTGTGCAACTGCATTTGTCGAATATGTCGGTACATTTGTAACGGTTATTCCATGAGCGTTGCAATAGTCAAGATCTATGTTGTTGAACCCGGTTGCACATTCGCCGATATACTTAAGTCTTTTTGCTTTTGACAGCGTTTTTTCATTGAGTATATTTTTGTTTACCATGACAACGTCGGCATCCTCAAGCACATCCGTAAGTTCCTCCGGTGAAAGGTTCTGATACGTTGTAACGTGGCCGAGTGTATCAAATATACCAAGGTCGACATCCCCTTTTGTGAGGGTATTCGCCTCCGGCATAACTATATTGATATCCGGTATTTCGTCACTTTTTATACAGTATTCCCTTTCAACAAACTCCTCTACTGTGTAAACCGGTTTCTTTTCCATATATCTTCCTCCTATCTTTATCTCCTCAGATTATCACTGCAAAAGCAGTATCTTAAGTCTCTGAAAATACATCAACCGTCACGAATTATGCTTTCGCAAAGGTCTGACTCTTTTATTCTGAGCTCGCCCCTTAAATATATGATTGTTCAACGGTTATAACCGCAAAGCAGCCCTTTTCCTGCGCTTCAATTCTTTCCTTGGCAATTTTACCTACCTCTTCGTTGGAAAGCTTATACTTAGCCGGGACAACAAGGTCAAAAATGAGGTTGGTATGCGTGTCTCCGGGCACCATACGAAAATCGTGGATTGAAAAAACCGGATCAATCCCCTTTACAATACCGTTAACCTTCTCTTTCGTTTCCAAAATAAATCCGTCATCCACGCAGACAGGATCCATATGTATAACCGCGTGGCATCCGAGCGTTTTTTGAAGTTCTATCTCGGCGTTGTCAATTTCATCATGAATTACAAAAATATCCTCATTGCCGGGAACCTCCGCATGAAGAGAGATAAATACGCGTCCCGGTCCGTAGTCATGCACTATCAAGTCATGTATGCCGACCACATGCTCCTGCCTGAGAACGATTTCCTGAATCTTCTGTACAAATTCGTGAGACGGTGCATTGCCGAGAAGAGGTGAAACCGTGTCCCTTGCCGAAGTGAATCCGGTATAGAGGATAAGAGCCGCCACAAGAACGCCGGCATATGCGTCGATATTTACACTTGTAAAGTGAGAAACAATCATTGAAAGCAATACAACCACGGTTGAAACGGTATCCGAAAGGCTATCCGCGGCAACGGATTTCATTGCGGCGGAATCAATCTTTTTGCCGATTCCCCTGTTGTATACCGCCATATAAACCTTTATGAGGATGGAGGCAACCATTATACCTCCGGCAAGAAGGCTTGCCTCTATGGGCTCCGGATGAAAAATCTTTGTTACGGAGGATTTCATAAGCTCAAAGCCCATGACAACTATGGCGATAGATACTCCAAGACCCGAAAGGTATTCAATTCTGCCGTGTCCGAACGGGTGGTCAGGGTCGGGAGCCTTGCCGGACAATCTAAATCCGAAAAGGGTTATTATCGATGATCCGGCATCCGACAGGTTGTTAAATGCATCTGCCGTAATTGAAATGGATTTTGAAACCACTCCGGCGATGTATTTGCCGATAAACATAAGAATATTCAACAATATTCCCACAATACTGCAAAGTGTGCCATAGGCACGCCTTACCTTAGGATCAGAATAATTTTCTCTGTCCTTTATAAAAAACTTTGAAAGCAAAGTCACCATTTAAGAATAACAACACCTTTTTTATTTTCTGTTTTTACGATTTTTACTTTAATTCTCCTGAGATACCCATAAGAGCTCCCGGATACGCCTCTACGATTTTTGTTTCTTCAGATGTTTTTATGCCGAATTTTTCAGTTGACGGAAGCGTGAGGTTAAGATCTCCGTAAACCGACGCGGGTATTGCGACAGCGGCAATCCCCTCGTTCATCGCAACATCCCTCACGGCACCGATAAGTTCCATAGCTACGCCGTTTGCATATGTTTTGTCAGTCGAGGAAAGAGCCGAAATTTTTACAATCAGGGTCTCAATTCCGCTGCTGTTAAGTATAATGCCTTTACAAGACTCGATCGAGCCTGCTTTTTCAACACCGATAAACGCGTCAAACGCCTTATCCGTAAGGGATTTTTCATCATTTTTATCTGACGGCTTTATCTCGATAAACGGTTTTTCTTCTCCGTTTGCGGAATTTTGAGCGGCGGCATCATCCTTTGAAATACCGTCTGCCTCCTGCTCTTTTAAAGCAGTTGCAATTTCGTCATGTATGTCAAATGAAAGACCGGCAACACTCTGGTTATAATCATTGACCCTTTTTTCCGTCAAGAACCAGTCACCGACACCGACTAAGACCGAAAAAACTATAAACTCAAGTACAAAAAAGAAAACTGACGGAGTCTGCTTCGGGGTTTCCGGAGTCAGGGAAAGATCCAATCCGGATATGGAGTATATAGCCGTGATAGCGGTCAAAAACGCTCCGAAGAGTAAGCCTTCAAGAATAACGGTTGTGAGCCTTGACTTGCGTGCCTCCGGTGTCTGCATGACATTTATGGGTCTTGAAAAGATATTTACGGGCTTTTTTACCTGTTTCTTATTTTCGTCATTTCCCTTTCCGTCCGCATCCTCTGCCTTGCCGGGCTGATTGTTAAAAATGCTTTTCACGATTTCATCGGCATCAAATGCCTTTTTGTCGTTTTCCGAAAGGGTATTTTCCGTATCAAGCTTCATTTTCTTTTCTTCCATGCGTATGCCCTCCAGTCTTATTCGGCGATAAACACACCGTCTTCTGTCATCTCATGAAGTTCGCCGTCTGTGAGTGTATATGTCATAAGCTCATTAGCGGCATCCATTCCGCTGTTATACTCATACTTTACAAAGTATTCAATATCTCCGGATTTTGTAAACATAAAGCCCTGAACTTCAAAATTCCTTATCGATGCCACATCATTGGTTATACGGGCTCTTTCAACACTCTTTTGAAGCTTATCGGCTGTGGTTTTCGCCATGGAAAAGGATTCGTCAATAGTTATGGCCTTGTCCTCGTATTTATCGTAGATATACGTCTTTACCGACGGTCCTTCAATATTCGGGAAAGCCTCATACTGAACAACCGACTGCAGATAACGCTCGTGGTCAAAACTTCTTGTTGTTATGAAGGGCCACTCATTCTTTCTGCTGTTTGCGGTATTGTAAAACGCAACTACGGTATCTTCAATCTCTTTGTTGAGCTCGGCTATCGCCGCACTTTCCGTATCGGATTCAAACTTCGGAATCTGAACCTTGTTCTCTCCGTTATTATCCTCAATCTGTATGGTAATTTTAGCGGTTTTTCCTGCCTCGCTCAAAGTTTTTTTCTCTGTGCTTTCCGTTTTCTTTGAGGGTGCGTCCGACTCCGGTCCGTCAATAGGCTGAACACGGTAACAACCGGTAAAGCAAAGAGCCAAAGTCAATGTTGCTATAAACAATGAAACTATTTTTCTTTTCATGATTTTGTCTCTCCTTCTGCGATGTAAAATAACCGCAAAATAATTCACCTTAATTTTACTATATCCGACACGCTCTTTCAAGCCGATTTGAATTGACATCTACTAAAATATTTACTAATATATGAGAAGAATTTTTCATATGAGGTATTACTTATGTTTGTAGATATTGCAAAAATAAACATAAAGGCAGGAAAAGGCGGAAACGGCGCGGTCGCTTTTCACCGTGAGAAGTATGTTGCCTCCGGCGGTCCCGACGGTGGCGACGGCGGCAGAGGCGGAAACATCATATTCCGTGTTAACACCAATCTTTCTACCCTCGCCGACTTCAGATACAAGAAAAAATACTGTGCAAAAAACGGTGCCGACGGTCGCGGCTCACGCTGCAACGGAAAAAAAGGTGATGACCTTATTATTGACGTGCCGAAGGGCACCGTCATAAGAGAGGTCACCACCGGCAAAATCATGGCAGATATGTCCGGCACGGATGAATTCGTTGCAGCGCACGGTGGCAAAGGCGGTTTCGGAAACGTGCACTTTGCCACACCGACACGCCAGACGCCGAGATTTGCCAAGGACGGCATGCCGGGTGAAGAATGGGATATAAGCCTTGAGCTTAAGCTTCTGGCGGACGTCGGCCTGCTTGGCTTCCCGAATGTCGGAAAATCAACCCTGATTTCCGTTGTAAGCGAAGCCAAGCCAATCATTGGAAATTATCATTTTACAACCATAACTCCGGTCCTCGGAGTTGTACACATGGGTGAGGGTAATTCCTTTGTTATGGCGGATATCCCCGGCCTTATCGAGGGTGCCGCCGACGGGGTCGGACTCGGTCACGCGTTTTTGCGACATGTAGAACGCTGCCGTATGCTCGTCCACATAGTTGACGTCGCAGGCTCGGAGGGCCGTGACCCCATAGAAGACTTCGAGGCAATAAACGAGGAGCTTAAAAAATTCAATCCCGAGATGTCAGAGCTTCCGCAGATTGTTGCGGGCAACAAGACCGACATGGCAACGGATGAGCAGATAGAAAGATTCCGTACCTATGTTGAGAAAAAGGGCTATTCTTACTACAGTATATGCGCCCCGATTGCCGAGGGTACAAAAGAACTGATAAATGCAGTTGCCGCAAAGCTTGCGACCCTTCCCCCCATAAAAAGATACGAGGCGGAGGAAATTCCGCTTGAAGTACTCGAAAAGAAAAAGGATCACGGATTCACAATCCGTGAGGAAGACGGCGTCTTTATCATAGAAGCCGAGTGGCTCGTACCCATTCTGTCAAAAATTGATTTTGACGACTATGAATCACTGCAGTATCTTCAGCGCGTCATGGTAAGCAGCGGTATTGAAGCGGAGCTTCAAAAACGCGGCATCAAAGACGGTGACACCGTAAGTATTTACAATATTGAATTCGACTATGTTTCATAAGAGGTGCACAGATGGAAAATGAAACTGATTCAATGAGATTTTTAAAGGACGCCGTGGATCCGGTCGCGTTGAGTCCTCTTACACTTGCCTTTATCGGCGACTGCGTATATGAGCTTTTCGTTCGTGAAGCACTGGTGACGGAGGCAAACAGACCCGCGAGCGAGCTTCACGCACAAAAGGTACGCTACGTAAGCGCCGCCGCGCAGGCAAAGGCCTATCGTTTTATAGAAGATTCCTTAACCGAAAAAGAATCCAACATTTTTAAGCGCGGCAGAAATGCACATACTACTCATACGCCGAAAAACATGACAAATGCGGACTATCACACCGCGACCGGCATAGAGGCTCTATTCGGATTTTTATATCTATCCGGCGAAACCGAAAGGTTGCGCGAGCTTTTCGGTATCATCCGCAGCAAAGGGGGAGATTTTTAAGATGAACATGGCAAAACTCAAAAACAAGGCCTTTTGGAAAGACACAAGCTTAGACTTTTTATTTTTCTTAATCGGGTCAATTATATACGCAGCAGGCGTAAATATGTTTACATCGCCAAACCATATTGCACCCGGAGGCTTTACGGGTATTTCAACCCTTATAAATCACATAACCGGTATTCCTATCGGTGCGTTTATGTTTGCACTTAACGTTCCTCTTTTCATAATAGCATACAAGCAATTCGGCAAGGATTTTATAGCAAAGACTTTTGTTGCAACCCTTATGGTAGCAGCCGTAATTGATATTCTGGCAAAATTCATGACCCCCTATTCCGGAGATAAGCTTGTTGCAGCCATCTTCGGCGGAGTATGCAACGGCGGAGGTATTGCTCTTATTCTTTACCGGGGAGGCACAAGCGGAGGCACGGACCTTGTGGCGAAGCTGCTGCGTATAAAGTGGCCGCACATGTCCATGGGAACCGTTATCATGTGTGCGGATCTCCTTGTAGTAACTGTTTCGGGCTTTGTTTACGGAAACTTTGAAAGTGCCCTCTACTCATTCATCACAACGTTCATCTCATCACGCTCGATTGACTATATACTCTACGGGCGCGGCTACGGAAAGATGCTGCTTATCTTTACGAATAACCCTGAAGATATTTCAAGGGCTATCACTGAGCAGCTCGGACGCGGAGTATCCATACTGGACGCAACGGGAGCATACACGGGAACAAAAAAGTCCATGCTCGTATGCGCCGTAAGAGCCAATGAAATAGCAAAGATTTCAAAGATAATAAGGTCATACGACAAAAATCCGTTTATCATCGTAACCGAGGCGGGTGAAATCTTCGGTCAAGGTTTCAAGCCGTTCAAAAAACAGAATCAGTAAGAAAACAATTTACAAAACAATTAAAAGTTGTATAATATGTGAGTTGCAATTTATAATCCAAAAAGAAGCGAGGTTTTTTACATGTCAGGACATTCAAAGTGGAGCACCATAAAAAGAAAAAAGGGTGCAAATGACGCTGCGATGGCAAAGGTGTTTACAAAAATAGGCCGTGAAATTGCAGTTGCCGTAAAGGAAGGCGGCCCTGATCCCGCTTCCAACTCAAAGCTTAAAAACGTTATTGCCAAAGCTAAAGCAAGCAATATACCCAATGACAATATCGACCGTGCGATAAAAAAGGCTGCCGGAGAAGGTTCAACCGCAAACTATGAGGAAAACATCTATGAGGGCTACGGCCCATCGGGAATTGCCGTTATGGTTGAAACCCTTACCGACAACAAAAACCGTACAGCGGGAAACGTACGTCACTACTTCGACAAATTCGGCGGAAACATGGGCCAGAACGGTTGTGTATCCTTTATGTTCAACCGCTACGGTGTAATTGCGGTTGAAAAAGAAGATGTCGACGAAGAAAAGCTTATGGATGCCGCTCTTGAAGCAGGTGCTGTTGACTTCCTGTCAGACGATGAAAATGTTTATGAGATAAGAACAGAGGCAGCGGATATCGGCTCTGTACGTGAAGCACTCGAGAGCGCAGGATACACATTTGCTCTTGCTGAGGTTCAGTACATACCCACTACATACACAAGACTTGAAACCGAGGACGACCTCAAGGGAATGGCAAAGATGCTTGAGATGTTTGAGGACGACGACGACGTTCAGAACGTATGGCACAACTGGGAAAATGAAGAGGATGCTGAACAGTATCTTTGATTTTCAAGCATAAAGCTTCTAAGTTAAAACAAAACATAAGATAAACAGCAGGAGTCAGGCACGAATACCTGACTCCTGCTGTTTGGTTTGAGAATTATCTGAACCTTTAAAAAGGTGATGGGGCTTAAGCTACAGGTCTTTCCAGAAGCGCTTAAAAGCACTCATGCAACCTCACCGAAAACAGCCTGCTCTTTCCTTGCGGGGAAGGCCTTTATTTCCGCCCTGTGATGTCTTACTGCGTTTGACGAAACCTCAACGCTTCTGACCTCCATACGACGGTTCTCCGCATTTGTTCTCTTGTTTGTTCGCTGTTTGTTCGGCTGAGTCTTAAGAACATATTTTTTAAAGGCGAACTTAAGAACAGCACCCAATTCACGCTCAAAAGCGACAAGTCTTTCTTCATTCATAATACCGTATGCGATAAGTAATACTACTGCAATTTCTGCAAAAACTTTTATAGCAAATCCAAGTGTCATAATAATAACCTCCTGCGGACTTTTATCCGAACATTCGTTTCTTACAAGACCTATTATACACCCGAGGACTTAAATGTCAACAGAATGTTCGTAATTATTTTTTGACTGTCCTATTTTAAGGACTTTACCTCCGGTTTTATTGACAAATACACTCTTTTTCTTTATTATATATAAGTTAATTTAATTATAATAATTATGTAATATCATATGTATATCAAGTCTGTTTAAACTTACCTTGTACGTTCTCTCTTTGCTTATTTCATTTTTTGTTGTAAACAGGATGATTTCGTATATTTGCAAACCGTTTTGCATATTCATGAATCAATCGGCAGCTTAAAAGATTAATTGCCGAGTTTATGATTGATTCGGCAGGTTTAAAAAGGGTTTAGTATAATTGTGATTATTTTGATACCTTTGTAATTAAATTGATAAGTTCATGATTGAATTGATTCTTTTTTCGGCTGTTTCATCTGTTTATAATTAAATCGGTAAGTTCGTAACCTAATTTACATAACCGTGATTGAATTGAAACAAATTGATATATTTTTGAATTATTTAATACATTGCTGTCTTTATGGCAATTATATATCGCTAATTACGAAAAAAAGGGCGAAAAAAGAAAGAACCGACAAAAATAATAATCAGGTCAAACCCATATATCTTAATTATATTGATCGAGGGGCGAATTTATGTCATACGATAACTTATGCATGAACTGTATGAAGGACATAGGCGAAGAAAAACAATGTCCTTACTGCAGCTATAAAGCAGGCTCACCGCAGCTTCCTCCGCTCCTGCCGCAAAGAACAATTGTGGGAGGACACTATCTCATAGGTAACGTCATGGAGGCAAACGGAGACGGCACTACTTATATGGCTTACGATACCGAGAGAAAAACGGCTGTAACCATACGCGAATTTCTCCCGGATACGCTTATAACACGTACCGGTTCAACAACGAATATCGTTGTAAAGCCCGGAAAAGAGGCTCTTTTTGCTGCAACAAAAAACAATTTTCTTGACCTTTACAGAAAGCTCGCAAGGATGCGCGGACTTTCGGCGCTGATCATAGTCATAGATATCGTCGAGGAAAACAATACCGCATACGCGGTCTGCGAGCATCTTGAAGGAGCCGTAACCCTCAGAGATTATCTTTTGCACAGCAAAACAGGCTATATGTCATGGGAAGAGGCAAGGATCATGTTCATGCCCGTACTCTCGACACTGTCAACCCTCCACTCAGCCGGAATCATCCACAGAGGCATCTCACCGAATACTCTGTACGTGTGCGCAGACCATAAAATACGTATAGGTGGATTCAGTGTTCCTGAGTGCAGAAACGTAAATTCGGGTATCGCTGCCGAGGTATTCTCGGGATACGCACCCGTTGAACAGTTCGGAGTAAAGGCTCCGTCCGGACCATGGACTGACATATATGCCTTTGCGGCAGTCCTCTACCGTGCACTTATAGGCAGTACGCCTATTGAATCAACCGTTCGTATGAAAGGTGACCGAATGATGATTCCCGCAAAGTTTGCGGAACAGATTCCGGCCTACGTCATAAACGCTCTTATAAATGCTCTCCAGATTATGCCCGAGGACAGAACAAAAACTGTTGAGCAGTTTCGAGCCGAGCTCTCCGCCTCTCCTACAACAGCACTTGCGGCAGAGTATAACAACGGTCCCATAAGACCGGTTCAGCCTCAAAGGACCGCACAGCCCCAAAGACATCCGCAGCACAGCATGTCAAAGCAAAAGCAGGGACGTGCACCTCAAAGAAACGCAGCAAGCGGCGAACAAAAAAAGACAAAGTTCACGAATGACACCAAAAAGGTTGCCGTTATTTCCGGTGCCATCGCCGCAGGAATTGCTCTCCTTATTTTTGCTATTCTCTGTATGACTGTTTTAAAAGGTCATTTCGGAACGGGAAATTCGGATAAAAGCAGCGGTACCTCCGACAGCACTCAGGAGATGGTTGTTGTTCCCACATTTATGGGAAAAACATATTCAAGTATTTCTTCTCAGAAGGCATTTTTCTCAGACTTTGAGATAACCACTACCGAAGAGTACAGTGACGAGGTCAAAAACGGGTATATCATTTCCCAGAGCGTCAAAGAAGGCTCAAAGGTTCCGAAGGGCACCAAAATTTCACTTGTTATCTCAAAGGGAACCGAGCAGATAACCATGATAGACGTCACAAAAGAAACCTATGAAGCCGCCAGTGCAAAGCTCACGGAGCTTGGTTTCAAGTGTAAAAAGGTTGAGAAAGCAAACTCCGGTAAGGAGACTTCGGGAACAGTTGCTTCCGCAAACTTAAATGTCGGCGAGCAATACAACAAGGGTACAACCGTTATACTTCAGGTTTGGACCGACGTTGAAGTAACCGAGGCTGCGGAACAGGATTAAAACCAGATAAAAATAAGTCCGGATGGAAAACCATCCGGACTTACTTTTTTGTATTTTATTTTCTGTCGGACAGAGCGATATACTCCTTGTTTGCTCCGACGTTCATGTATGCAGGACGTATGATCTTACCTGCGTTGATGATTTCCTCAAGACGATGCGCACTCCAGCCTGAAATTCTCGCACAGGCAAACAAAGGCGTGTAGAGCTCGGTAGGAAGGTCAAGCATTGAATATGCAAATCCGCTGTAAAAGTCGACATTGGCACAGATATTCTTATACATCTTTCTGTTTCCGGAAATAACACCCGGTGCTAATTTTTCTACCTTTTCATAAAGAGCAAACTCATCCGTGCGTCCTTTTTCTGCCGAAAGGCGCTCAACAAATCCCTTGAACATACGTGCTCTCGGGTCTGACTTTGTGTAGATAGCATGTCCTATACCATAGATAAGACCTGCTTTGTCAAATGCTTCCTTATTGAGTATTTTGAAAAGATAAGATGCTATCTCTTCATCATCATTCCAGTCACGGACGTTTTCCTCAATATCCTGGAACATCCTGACAACCTTTATGTTTGCACCACCGTGCTTCGGACCCTTAAGAGAGCCGAGAGCCGCTGCCATGGCGGAATATGTGTCAGTTCCTGAGGAAGTAACAACGTGAGTTGTAAAGGTCGAGTTGTTACCGCCGCCGTGCTCTGCATGGAGCACCAGTGCCATGTCGAGAACCTTCGCTTCAAGCGTTGTAAACTGACTGTCCGCCCTGAGCATATGAAGTATGTTTTCAGATATTGAAAAATCATCTCTCGGAGCATGAATGAAGAATGAATCTCCGTCATGGTAATACTTATAGGTCTGGTATCCGTAAACCGAAAGCTGCGGAAACAGAGAAATAAGTTCAAGACACTGACGAAGTACATTTTCAATAGATGTGTCGTCCCCATTCTGGTCATAGGAATAAAGCGTGAGCACACTTCTTGCAAGCGTATTCATCATGTCCTTGCTGGGTGCCTTCATGATGATATCACGTACAAAGTGAGTGGGTAGCTTTCTGTAATTGGCAAGGAGAACCTTGAAATCCTCAAATGCCTTTGCAGAGGGAAGCTCGCCGAAGAGAAGAAGGTATATAACCTCTTCAAACGCATAATTGCTGTCCTTCGGGAAGCCGTTAATTATATCTTCGACATTGTAGCCGCGGTAACGCAAAATACCGTCGGTTTCAATTTCATTTCCGTTTTCATCCTTAATACGTCCCTGTACCTCGGATATCTCGGTAAGTCCCGTAAGTACGCCCTTACCGTCGAGGTCACGAAGTCCGCGTTTTACATTGTACTTTGTGTAAAGACTCTTGTCTATCGTACTGTTTTTAAGAGTCCTCTCTGATAACTCGGTTATCTGGTCGGTTATAGCCGAGTAGTTATCTGTTAACTGCAAATTAAAACCTTACCTTTCTGCCGTGCGGCCTGAAATACGAGTGAACATATGTCTTTTATTCAAGATTGCAAATTAATTTTATGAGATCATATACCTTATTGCGATACTTGTCGGGTCTTACAAAATGACCTGTAAAGAAAAGATGGTTTTTCTCTGAAACAGGCATCATATACCATACACCCGGAACACATTGATCGGCGGATTTAAAGCTTGCGGCAGTCTCGGATACCGGCGGCAATGACGAAACCGTATTTACAAGTCCGTCGTTTTCATGATACTCTCCCGTCACAATCGGATACTCCGGAAGATAATTCTCAAAGGTTGAGATGAGAAGTGAGGCCGGAGCACAAGCTCCCGCCTTGAGAGTAGGAAGCGTTACCTTTCCGAAAAAGTCCTTTGTGACGCTTCCGGCAACAGCGATGTAATATGTTTCTTCGGAAGAAGTCATGTACCTGTTGAACCTCTCCATTCCGTCAATACCGAGTTCATAGAAGATGTTGTCCTCCGTCCTTGAGAGATAATTATCAACACCCGCCTCGTCAATAACCTCTTTTGTTTTTCCGCCGTTCTCCGCCGTGACTGTTTTAAAGGAAAAACCGTGCTGTGTTATCTTAAGCTCATTGTTTTTGTAGTAGGGGTCGATATATCCCGTGTTGGACAAAGCGTTTTCAAAATAAACCGCAGTCTTCACGCAGTGCTTTTTAAAATTCGGAATTTTTGTTTCAAGCGCAAGCGGAAGTGTGATACCGGAGTTTATACCGGCAACTGTAACAAGGCAATGTACAAAGCCCTTGTTTCCGCCCTTGAAAAGACCCGAAAGCTCTTCGGGAACAGTTGCGGCCTTTTCCTCTTCCGAGCCGTTGCAGAGAAGGTCAATAAAAAGTCTTGCTACAGGGGCTCCGAAACCGTAAGCAATGATGTTTATCTTTTCAGGGTCCTTGGCTGTCATAGCGGAGTAAAATTTTCCGAAACGGGAATGACCGTACTTCTTTGAATGAGCTTCACCATAGTCAACTCTTCCGCCGAAAATCTGCGCGTAAAGTTCACAGGCTCTGTCCCAGATACCCGAAACAAGTCCGAAGGATACAAGGCGGCACTCAAGACCCATGCTTTTTGCAACTCTTGCAGCACTTGCTCCTTCTCCGTAACTGGCAACACCCGGTACCAGAATCACCGGATATTGATTTTTATGATCAAACATAAACTTACCTCCCAGACGTCCTTTTTCCCTCAAAATTTCTCTCAATCCGCGAAAATGTATTTAACATAATAACATAAGAACATATATCTAGTCAAACAAAATGGTTACTATTTTGACAAACTTCCGAGGAAAGATATAACCGCATCAAAAAATGAAATTTCGACAATTTCAATCGGAGAAACAAGGTTTACCGTACCTATAAGTTCATTGTTTGCAAAAAATTCAACCTTGCCCAGCACCTGTTTCTTTGAAACGGGTGCTTCAACGTCTACCGGGAGTGTAATCTTCTGCTCTATCCCGTCCTTATATTTTTGTTCAACCAAGGCCTTCTTCTCACCGCAGATTTCAGGCATTACGGATTTAACGGTTGAGTGCCGGACGTTTACCGGAACGACAAGTGAGGGGTCAACGGCAAGGCGTACGGCGGTGTAATTTGCAAAACCCCAATTCAGAAGAGCTTTTGCGTCCGCGAAACGCACGTCACTCGTCGGTGCGCCCATAACAACGGCTAAAAGGTGCGTGCCGTTTCGCTCCGCTGACGCCGAAAGACACGACCCCGCCTTTGATGTCGTTCCGGTCTTGAGTCCGGTTGTACCCTCGTAAAACCGGACAAGCTTGTTTGTGTTTGTAAGCTCGGTTGCTCCGTCTCTGAGGGTATCCATCCACACAGTACTGTATCTCGTTACCCATTTATGCTTTAGGAGCTCGCGTGACATGATTGCAATATCATATGCAGAGGTCAGATGCTTCTCTGTATCATCATCAAGACCTGTGCAGTTTTCAAAATATGTATCCTTCATGGAAAGTTCAGCGGCGCGATCGTTCATCATCTGAACGAACGCCGTTTCCGAGCCGGCAACGAGCTCGGCAAGTGCGGCGCAGGCATCGTTTGCGGAGGCGATAAAGGAGGCTCGCAGAAGCTCATCCACGGTCATAACCTCACCTTCCTTGAGCCATATCTGCGAGCCGCCCTTGGCGCAGGCATCATGACTTGCGGTGACCTCTGTATCAAACTGAATCCTGCCTGCGTCAATCGCCTCCGCAACAAGCAGCAGGCTCATTATCTTCGTTACTGACGCCGGATACACTCTTTTGTGCTCCTGCTGCGCCGCCAAAACCCTGCCGGTATTTACGTCTATCAGTATCGCCGCTTCCGATTTTATCTCCACCGGCATACCCTTTGCAAATACCGGCAAAGCAGTACTCACAAGCACAAGTGATACCGTAATGATAATTGAAAGAATTCTTATGAAAAGCTTTTTCACGTTATACCACCTCACGTCAATTCTATGAAAAAGCCTATGCAAGTTATGACAAATGGGTTATAATATTGTTCATAAAACAAAGGGAAATACAAAGAAAGAGAATAAAAGAAGATGACAGTATTTTTTTACACACTCGGATGCAAGGTAAATGCGTACGAGACAGAAGCCATGAAAGAATTGTTTCAGCGAAACGGATTTTTTATCGAGGCCGCCTCGCCCGAAGCAGCAGACGTTATCGTTATAAACTCCTGCACCGTTACAGCCGAAAGTGACAAAAAGACAAGACAGGCAGTCAGAAAATTCAGACGAACCAACAGGGATGCCGTCCTCGTGCTCACAGGCTGTATGCCGCAGGCATATCCAGACAAGGCAAATGAGCTCACGGAGGCCGACATCATCACCGGAAACAAGGATCATTCTCTTGTTATCGCCATGGTCGAGGAGTATATAAAGAAAAGGGATACATCGCCGCAGGGAAAGGAAGCTCTGCGAATGGTGAGCATACCCGTTCACGAAAAAGGCGATTCATTTGAAAATATGCCTATCGCAGGCTTTGAAGGAAGAACCCGTGCCGTTATAAAGATACAGGACGGATGCGACAGGTACTGCACATACTGTATCATTCCGACCTCCAAGGGACATTCGCGCTCACGCTCGCTTGAAAGTCTCTCATCCGAACTTGACAAGATTAAGCTTGCAGGCTTTCGTGAGGTAGTGCTTGTCGGGATAAATTTCTGTTGCTACGGCCTTGATATCGGCAAGACCTTCGTTGACGCAATCGAGCTTGCATGCAGCAAGGGCTTTGACCGTGTAAGGATAGGCTCGCTTGAATTTGATAACATCTCCGACGAAGCAATTGACAGGCTGGCGTCTCTTGAAAACTTCTGTCCTCAGTTCCATATTTCACTCCAGAGCGGCTGTGACAGAACGCTGAAAAGGATGAACAGACACTACAGTGCGGCAGAATATGAAGCTCTCTGCAAAAAGCTCCGCACAAAGTTTAAGGATGCAACCATAACGACGGACCTCATGATAGGCTTTCCGGGTGAGACGAACGAGGACTTTGAGGAATCAATAAGCCTTGCAAAAAGGATTCAGTTTGAAAAAATTCATGTCTTCCCCTACTCTGCCAGAACAGGGACAAAAGCTGCCGAAATGCCTCAGGTTGATTCACAGATAAAGTCCGAACGAACAGGAATTGCCCTCAAAACCGCAGAGGATCTACGGTCGGAGTTTTTCCGAAATCAAATCGGGAAAAGACCGGAAGTGCTTGTTGAAAAGTACAATGCAAAAGAGGGGATATTTCACGGATACACAAAAAACTACACCCCTGTTTCCTTCAGACTCACCTCAGCCGGGACAACGTCAATAGTAAGCGCTCTCAGCAACAAAATCATTCCGGTCAGGATAACGGGATACAACATGTCTCTTGACTGCTGTACGGGAGAAGCCGACTGACACACTTGTCGTCGCTCCCAAAATGACCTTTAAGTACAAAGAAAAACCGACCTCCGACAGTCAGATTTTGCTCTGACTTTTGGGGGTCGGTTCATTATTCAATTTGACGACTGTTTTTTTATCTGTTTTTTACAATTTATCCTTTTGACTGAGGTGTACCGTCACCCGACGTCGCCGGCTTTGTTGTAGTCGTTGTCGGCTTCGTTGTGGTCGTCGGTTTTGTCGTTTCCGTCGTTGATTCCTCAGTTGTGTCCGTCGTTGTTTCCGTTGTAGAATCTGTTGTTTCTGCGGTCGATTCTGTTATGTCAGAGGTTGTCGGCTCTGTCGTGTCGGTTACAGGCTTTGTCGTTGTAACAGAAGGCCTCGTTGCAACTGGCTCGGTCGGAGGGGTATAATTCCTCCACGGATTTCCCGGGTCCGGATCCGTCGGATCCCAACCGCGAATTGACAGCGTTGTATCTATCCTCGGCGCACTCGGTTTTCCGAGAGGTCCCGGATCGGAGCTTTCGTAAATAACAACGGTTGTACCCAGCGGACAGTTGTCAAATATCCATTTTGCATCTATAACCGTAAGGCGTATACAGCCGAGGGATCTGTTAGTACCGAGTCTGTTATACTCCCAGTATTCAAGAGAATTTTTAGTCTTTTCTACATATGGGACAGAATGAAAAAGAACTCCTCCGACAATTCTCGTGCTGTACTGTCCCCACACATCTCCCACAAGGATTTTCCATGTGTATTTCGCACTGGTCCTGTAAGTACCGAGAGGGGTGTTTGCCCCTCGGCCGGCGGAGCATACAAAAACTCTTACCGGAACCGTATAAGCGCCGTTCTCATCCCTTGAGTATACGGTGACAACATTTTGCCTTCTGTTTACTTTTATGAGGTAGGGCTTGTCGGATAAAGTTGTGGAAACCGGCTTTTCCT
This sequence comes from uncultured Oscillospiraceae bacterium, assembly GCA_900545655.1. Taxonomy (GTDB): domain Bacteria; phylum Bacillota; class Clostridia; order Oscillospirales; family Acutalibacteraceae; genus UBA1227. The sequence goes on along the minus strand of UQZY01000002.1, from coordinate 79,143 downwards.
TTTTACTGTCGCCCGTAGTCGTCTCTTTTTCGGTAACGGGCTCGTCCAAAGGACTGCTCGGATTCATATCCTCCGTAACGGCTTCGGTTACCTTTTCATTTTGTCTGTGTAAAAAATGATTTTTTAAAGGTACGGGACCGAAAACCAGGAAAATAGCCAGAGCACATACAACCAGCCAGATTCCAAGATCAAATCCTCTTCTTCTCATTTGCTTCTCCTTTTGCTCATGGCACAGTTTTTACTTTAACTACGCGGTTTCAGAGCATAACAATCTCATCGGAGCACTCGGTTCCGCAGGGTAAAACACGTGGAGTCGCAAGGTTGTAAAGGTCGGTTGCTTTACACTCTAACTCAAATACATGCTTTGCGTCACTTGACAGAGCTGCAATCTGTGACGTTTTCATTATAACAGGGAGCTTTGCGACCTCTTTTGCCTCCCTTAAGATCTCTCTTCCACGCTCGTTGAAACCTATAACGCGGATATACGGAATTTCCCCTTTCGTATCCTCCGCTTTAAGACCCAGATAAAGAGATGTAATAATTCTCCTTATCCTCGAATGAGTATAGCGCTTCGTTTTGATTATACTGTAGAGCTCCTCGAGCGATGTAGCAGTTTTTATAGCGTCATAAATCCTGTTTTCAAGTCCCTCGGAAATATCCGGAGCGGCTTTTATGTCGTCAATCGAGAGCATACGCAGCCTTGAAAGAATCGCTCTTTCACTCTCATCCTGACATACGGGAGCACGTCCGACAGACTTCATATTCAAAAATTCCTCGGCCGTTGTCAACGGCATAAAGCTCCTGTAAGCCGTATCACCGCGTTCCATAAGTATACGCAATGCCGAGGCGCTTGCAAACTCTCCGTTTTCTTTGAGCTCATCATGTCCTGCACCCTTTCGGAAAACAGGGTAAATATCCATATCCGAGCCAAGCCTCTTCATTGCCTTTATATACTCTACCGCAAGTATGTTATTCGGCTTCGTCAGAACACTTGAAATTTCATCTCCGTAAAACTTTAAAACCGCATTTTCACGAGCGGCAGCGTAGTTTATTCCGCCCTCAAGTTCTTTTTTTATGAGGTCATGTACTCTTATGTCGCATACCGCATCGGCTGTCTTTAAAAGCTTTTCGGACTCTGCGGTCTCACAACCGAATGCAAGTGTATCCACACAGCCGAGTGCGTTCAAAACGGACACTCCACCGCGGGCAAAAAGCTCCGCCGTGGACACTGCCCACGGCAGCGGCAGTTCTACCACAAGGTCTACTCCGTTCATAAGTGCCGCCCTTGCCCTGGCTCTTTTGTCCATTATCGCAACGCTTCCGCGCTGAACAAAGTTGCCGCTCATAGCGGCAACGACGTGTGTCGCGCCATAGCCGCGCACACAGTCAATCATATACTTATGGCCGTTATGAAAAGGATTGTACTCTGCGACTATTCCGGTAACCTTCAAAGAAAAGCCCCCTTAAAAGAAAATAAATGCATAAAGCAATACACAATATGTTATTATTTTAATATATAATATGTACTAAATAAAGTATGTTTTTAAGAAAATATGAACTATTTTGAAAAAACTATGGTTACAGAGTTTAATTTGTGCTACAATACACCCGCTTGAGAAAGTTTTAACTATAATTATTGAACAACTAGGGAAAGGTCTGAAGAAATTGAAAATTCTTGTAGTAAACTGCGGAAGCTCATCACTTAAGTATCAGCTTATCGATATGGACGGTGAAAAATTGCTTGCAAAAGGTCTCTGCGAAAGAATCGGGGTAGACGGACACTTTGAGGGCAAAACAGCTGACGGAAGAAAGGTTGAAAATAACAATACGCTCAACAACCATACACAGGCTTTCATGGAAGTAAAAAAAGCCCTTACCGAGGGTGAGACAAAGGTTATAGACTCGCTTGACGAAATTGATGCAATAGGACACCGCATAGTGCAGGGCGGTGCACTTTTCAACGACAGTTGTCTTGTTACAGATGAGGTTAAAGAGGGAATAAGATCTCTTATAGACCTCGCTCCCCTTCACAATGCAGCTCACCTTCAGGGTATAGACGCTTGTCAGGAGGTATTCGGAAAGGACAAGCCCGAGGTTGTTGTTTTTGATAACGCCTTTCACAGCACCATGCCGCCGAAGGCATATATCTTCCCGGTACCATATGAGTACTACGAAAAGTACAAAGTACGTCGCTACGGATTCCACGGTACCTCTCACAAGTACGTAAGCCGCCATCTTGCAAAAATGCTCGGTGAAAGCCTTGAAGGTAAAAAGGTTATCGTTGCACATATCGGTAACGGATCTTCACTTTCGGCTATTGTTGACGGCAAGGTTATAGACACAACAATGGGTATCACCCCTCTTGACGGATTCATCATGGGATCCCGCTGCGGCGGTGTTGACCCGTCCGCAATAACCTTCATACAGGCAAAAGAAAATATGACGCCCGCGGAAACCGACCAGATGATGAATAAAGAATCGGGACTTCTCGGTGTATCAGGAGTATCCTCTGACATGCGTGACGTTGAGGCTGCAGCAAAGAATGGAAATGAACGTGCACAGCTCGCTCTTGAAATTCTCTACTATCAGGTCACAAAATACATGGGAGGATTTGTTGCCGCAATGGGCGGAGTTGACTATATCTGCTTTACGGCAGGCGTAGGTGAAAACAGCCCAGAATTACGTAAAAGAGTACTGGAAAACCTTTCATTCCTCGGCATAAAGGTTGATGAAGAAGCAAACAACAGCCGCGGTAAAGAGGTTAAGATTTCAACACCGGATTCAAAGGTTGAAGTATATGTAATTCCTACAAATGAGGAGCTTATGATAGCAAGAGACACTCGTCAGATTGTCGAAGGACTCGCTCACTAAAGTCCTAATCGGACTTTCGGTCGCTTGCCTTCACCAATCTTCCTCTCCCCCAAAACCGTATCTCGGTTTTCGGGGTCCCCGCACTTTCGTGCTGTCGAAGGACTCGCTCGCTAAAGTCCTAATTCCAAAAAAACTCGGAATGTCATATGACATTCCGGGTTCTTTTTTTACAATTCTATTTTCTTGTCGGCAATTTCAAGGTCCTCTTCAACATGAGAGACCAGTACCACCGGCTTTTTTCTCGCATATTCTTTTATTTCCTGCTGAACGATTTCACGGTTTTTATCATCCAGTCCGGTGAAGGGCTCATCAAGAAGAAGTATATCCGAATCAAATAACAATGCCCTTGAAAGACACACGCGCTGCCGCTGTCCTCCGGACAGCTCGGACGGCCGCTTTTTCTGCAAATCGTCCGTTATTCCCAGTTTTGAAAGAAAGTCCTTTATCTCGCCGTCCGGACGTTTTGTTACGACCTTTACATTTTCAAATGCCGAATACCACGGAAGCAGTCTCTGCTCCTGAAAAACGTCGGCAACGCGCATCCCTTCACCGGCCGTAGTTTTTATCTTTCCGGAATCCGGTGAAAGAAGCCCGGCAATAAGCTTCAAAAGCGTTGTCTTTCCGACTCCGGACGGCGCAACGACCGCCGTTATTCCGTTGTCAGGAATTTCAAGACTCAGGTTATCAAAAACCTGCGTCATCATTTTTTCCTTTTTTTTGTTATCCTTATATGAGAATGATACATTTTTAAAATGGATCACACATCCACCTCTATCCCGGATTTTAATTCATCATGATCTTCCGTCAGTCGCATAAAATCTTTCTGTACAGCATAGTTACGGAAAACCTTATTCATAGCATGACTTAAAATCCAGTCAAAGATAAGACTTAGTAACACTACCATAGTTGTCCATGCAAACAGCTCATCTGTTATAACATAGAACTTTGTCTCCCATATACTGTTTCCTATAGACGGAATTGTCCGACAGATTACCTCTGCGGAAACGCCTGCCTTCCAGCACAAGCCGAGGCCCGAATCCACGGCAGCCGCATTGTACGGAATAAGGCTCGGTATATATATGTGCTTTATCTTTTCACTCGTTGTCATCTTGTAAACATCCGCCATTTCCAGAAGATTCTTATCCACACTCATAAGACCCTCCAGTACATTGCTCCACACAATGGGGGTAACCATAAGTACGCATATGAAAATGGGCACAAAGTTTTTTCCCGCCCACATAAGCATGACGATTATGAAGGATGCAACGGGAGTTGCCTTGATTATATTAATTATCGGAGTTATAAAAGCTTTTATGAAGGAGCTTCTGTACGCGCAAAAGCTAAGCAATGCAGTGCTGATATATCCGAGGACAAAGCCTGAAAGCACGCGCAGCACGGAAGTAAGTACAGTCTTCCAAAACTCCCAAGTCGAGGCAAGCTTAAAAAATGTCACAAAACCTCTGTGTGGTGGCACAAACAAAATCGGGTCATTTGCAAGCACCGCGGAAACTTCCCAAATCGTAAGCCATATAACTGCGACAATTAAATATTTTACTTTGCCGCCAAATCTATTTTGCTTTGTAATAGAAGTTTTCATCCGGCAATTTACCTCCGACCGAATTTGGCTGAGCATCAAAGAGAACCTTATAGAAGCCCTCTGTCATTTTCTTCATTTCTTCGCCCTTGGCAAAGATGATATTGCAGCGCGGAAGTGCACTCTTTGCAATGCCCGCTTTGGCAACAATACCGACTTTTGCGATTGTCTCGGCGCTTTTGTCAAGATTCTCGGTGTTTGTTATATCCTTTATTGACTTCTCGTATTCGTAGAGGAACGCCTCAACGGCATCCGGATGAGCTTCAGCAAACTCGGTGTTTACAGCCACGCATCCCATGGCAATCTGAGTGCCCTCATAGCTTGTACCCTTTACTGTATCTGCCCATACATCGCTTATGCTGAGTGCTACGCGCATATCCTTATTCTGTGCAAGAAGTGCCGTTGCCGCAGGCTCCGGAAGAAGAAGAACATCTGCCTTTCCGCTCGCAGCATACGCAACAAGATCATTATGAGCGGAATACGTAAAGTCAATTTTTACGTCTGTTCCCGGCTTAAGACCGTTCTCACTCAGCACATAGTTAAGGATATACTCCGGTGTTGCACCCTGTCCGCTCACATATACCGTTTTTCCCTTAAGGTCTGAAATACTCTTTATTGTGTTTCCCTTTTCCAGTATATAAAGAACACAGCCCGTGTTAAGAGCAAGAAGCTTCACCTTTCCGTTCGACTTGTTATAGAGCGTCGCAGCGGCATTTGTAGGAACAGCGGCAATGTCAAAGTTACCCGAAATAAGCTTTCCTGTAATCTCATCCGGAGAGGATGCTACGGTATACTCATACTTGTTAAGAGTTTTACCGTTGTCGGAATCATCCAGTAAATATGCCATACCCATACCGGTTGGTCCCTGAAGCGTTGCAAGTTTTACCGTAACGCCGGTTGCCTTCGGAACCGATGACTCCGGCTTTTCAGGCTCTTTGCCCGGCTGTTCGGGAGTACCCTTTTTACCACAGGCTGAGAAAAGCGTGAGTACAAGGACAAAAGCCATAACAATTGATAATATTCTTTTCATTTTTAATTCACACCCCACTGAAAATTTATTCAAAAACTAAAAGCTTTACTTTGCCGAACAAACGGCTTTTGCGGAAACACCGGGTATTCTTCCTACTTTTCCGGATATTGCATTTATGATATCCATCGGAGCATCCACGGCAATACTTATGATATGCAATTCCTTTGCCGTATACGGTATACCCATGCGACCTACGATAAACTCCGAATACCCATGCAGTATTTCATTAACCTGCGGAGCAGAATCAGCGTTTTCGACAATTATACCAATTACGGCAACTCTTTTTTCCATCTGTTTGTCTCCTTTCCGCCATAAAAAAAACCGTCAGATAAATATTTTATAAAAACAGGAAATCAGGCTGCAAAAAGCAACTGCTTTACGCAACCTGATTATTTTCATAGGATATTTTCTGTGTCTTTCACCTCAAAGCTCACAAAACCGTTTTTCGGCTTCATAAGGTTTTCGGTGTCAGGTCAGCGTTTTATGTTCAATTATTGTTCACATCCATTTTACTTGAGTGTACCCAATCTGTCAATGTATGTTGTATGGAGAATTTCATGAGCCTTATGACTGTTGGGACTTCCGAAATATTCGTCATAAAGTAGCTTAACCTCTTCGTTCTTATGTGACTTACGCTTCGGAAGATGCCTATCCTCCTCATAGATTGATTTTGAACGAATAGCCGGAATATCCATAGTCTGACGCTCCCAATTCGGATGAATCGGCTGTCCTCCGCCGTTTACACAGCCCTCAGGGCAACACATGATTTCTATAAACTGGTAGTTCTTTTTACCGCTCTTTACGTCCTCGAGAACCTTTCTTGCATTGTCAAGTCCGCTTGCAACCGCAACGCTGAGTTCAATATCCCCAACCTTATATGTTGCCTCCTTGATTCCGTCGGTTCCGCGCACCTCTGTAAAGTCATATGTCTCGTTGTCCTTGCCCGTTATGACATCCACAGCCGTTCGAAGAGCTGCCTCCATAACACCGCCCGTTGCGGCAAAGATAACTCCGGCACCTGTTGCCTCTCCGAGAGGGCTGTCGTATTCCTCATCGGGAAGAGCATTGAAGTTAATACCTGCACGTTTTATCATCTTTGCAAGCTCCCTTGTAGTAAGAACATAGTCAACATCCGGTATTCCGGCAGCAGCTTCGTTTTCTCTACCGATTTCAAATTTCTTTGCGGTACACGGCATGATTGAAACGGAAACTATACGCCTCGGGTCGATTCCGTTCTTTTCTGCCCACCAGGTCTTGAGCGTTGCACCGAACATCTGCTGCGGAGATTTACATGTGGAAAGATTCGGGATAAACTCCGGATAGTATGTCTCACAGAATTTTATCCATCCCGGCGAGCAGCTTGTGATAAGGGGAAGCGTTCCGCCGTTTTTGAATCTGTCAAGGAATTCCGTAGCCTCCTCCATAATTGTAAGGTCGGCCGTAAAATCAGTATCAAAAACCTTATCAAAACCAAGTCTTCTGAGCGCTGCAACCATTTTTCCCTTTGCCATTGTTCCGACAGGATTTCCGAATGCCTCGGCTATCGCAACACGTATTGCGGGAGCTGTCTGTACGACAACAACCTTTTCCGGATTGTTTATAGCGGCTATAACGTCATCTATCTGATCTTTTTCGGAAAGAGCACCCGTAGGACAGGCTTCTATACATTGTCCGCAGTTCACGCATGCAACGTCTGCAAGTTTTGACTCAAAAGCACAGCCTATTACGGTATCAAAGCCTCTGTGGTTTGCACCGATAACTCCCGTCTGTGATTCACAAGCGGCAACGCAGCGACGGCAAAGTATACACTTGCTGTTATCCCTCACTATTGAAGGAGAGCTTTCATCAAAATCCGATTCCGTCTTCTGTCCTTCAAATTTGTTCATGTCCACTCCGTAATTACGTGCAAGTGTCTGAAGCTCGCAGTTCTCGGATCTGTCACATGAAAGGCAGGAACAGTTGTGATTTGAAAGAATCAATTCTATGATTTTCTTTCTTGCTTTTATAACTCTGTCCGAGTTTGTAAGTATATCCATTCCCTCAGAAACAGGCATAACACATGCCGTAACGAGAGTTTTTGCGCCTTTGACCTCTACAACACAAATGCGGCATGCACCAATCTCGTTTTTCTTTCTCATAAAGCAAAGAGTCGGTATCTCAATTCCGAGTTCCCTTGCAGCCTCGAGTATAGTAGAGCCCTGTGGTACGCTTATTTTCATACCGTTGATTGTAACATTTACCATATTCATATCTATACTCTCTCCTTATTCCTTGATTATTGCGTCAAAAGCACAGTTTTCAATACAAGCACCGCACTTGATACACTTGAATGTATCAATAACATGCGGTTGCTTGACCGTACCGCTGATTGCGGAAACAGGACAGTTTCTCGCGCACTTTGTGCATCCCTTACACTTGTCTTCGATAATTTTGAAGGTAAGAAGGTTTTTGCAGACGCCTGCAGGACACTTCTTATCTACGATATGGGCGATGTATTCGTCCCTGAAAAAGTGAAGTGTTGAAAGGACAGGATTCGGAGCCGTCTGACCGAGACCGCAAAGGGCCGTATCCTTGATAAGATTGGCAAGCTCCTCAAGCTCGTCGAGGTCTTCCATTGTTCCCTCGCCGGAGGTTATCTTGTTGAGAATTTCAAGAAGCCTGCGCGTACCGATACGACACGGTGTGCACTTTCCACATGACTCGTCAACGGTGAACTCAAGGAAGAATTTGGCGATATCAACCATACAGGTATCCTCATCCATTACGATAAGCCCGCCGGAGCCCATCATTGAGCCGATGGCAAGAAGATTGTCATAGTCAATTTCAATATCAAAATGCTCTGCAGGGATACATCCGCCGGAAGGACCTCCGGTCTGTGCAGCCTTAAACTTTTTACCGTCCGGTATACCGCCGCCTATATCCTCGACGATATGTCGAAGAGTCGTACCCATGGGAACCTCTACAAGTCCCGTGTTGTTTATCTTTCCGCCGAGTGCGAACACCTTCGTTCCCTTGGACTTTTCGGTACCCATTGACTTAAACCAATCGGCACCGTTAAGAATAATCTGCGGGATGTTGGCGTATGTCTCAACGTTGTTCAAAATAGTGGGCTTTGCGAAAAGGCCCTTAACTGCCGGGAACGGAGGACGCGGGCGAGGTTCTCCCCTCTTACCCTCGATAGAGGTCATGAGAGCCGTTTCCTCACCGCATACAAACGCACCGGCGCCAAGACGTATATCAATATCAAAATCAAATCCGGAATCAAAAATATTCTTTCCGAGAAGTCCGTATTCTCTTGACTGAGCGATAGCAATCTTAAGACGCTTTACTGCTATAGGATACTCTGCACGCACGTATATGTAACCCTGGTTTGCGCCTATTGCGTATCCCGCGATAGTCATTGCCTCAAGCAATGCATGCGGATCTCCCTCAAGCACCGAACGGTCCATGAATGCTCCCGGGTCGCCCTCATCGGCATTACAGCATACATACTTTTGGTCGGCGTCATTTGCAGCTGCAAACGACCATTTGCGTCCTGTCGGGAATCCCGCACCGCCGCGTCCGCAAAGACCGGAATCAAGGACAACATCTATAACCTGCTGAGGAGTCATTTCCGTAAGACATTTACCGAGAGCACGATATCCGTCCATTGCGATATACTCGTCAATCTGCTCTGGGTCTATGACACCGCAGTTGCGCAAAGCAATTCTCTTTTGCGTCTTATAAAAAGTCGTATCAGCCAAAGAAACCTGTGAAAGGTCGATATCCGGAGTCATGTTGACATCCTTGTATTCAAGTCTTGTTACCACACGACCTTTGAGAAGATGCTCTTCAACTATCTCGGGCACATCCTCAGGCGTCAGCTTACCGTAAAAAGTTCCGTCGGGATAAACAATGACTACCGGTCCGTAACCGCAAAGACCGAAACAGCCGGTCCCGACGATTTTCACTTCATCCAAGAGACCTTTTGCGGAAATTTCCCTTTCAAACGCCTCCCTGACAAGCTTGCTTCCGTAAGAGGTACAGCCTGTACCACCACAAATAAGTACTTGTGAACGAATCATGCTTAACACCTCTCTTTATTTTTCATAATTTGCAATGGTATACTCTGCAACAACTTTACCGCCCTTGAGATGTTCCTCAACAATACGTTTTGCTTTTTCGGCATCAAGCTTTACATACGTAACCTTCTCTTTTCCCGCCTCGTAAACCTCGGCAACAGGCTCGTAACGACATATTCCTATACACCCTGTCTGGAGAACCTGCACCTTGTCACCGAGTCCTTCATTTGCAACATTTTCAACAAATGATTGCAAAACAGGTCGTGCTCCGGCTGCTATTCCGCATGTAGCCATACCTACAACCACACGCGTTTTTCCCGAATCCTCACGAAGCACTACCGACGGCTTCATTTTGTTGCGGATCTCCTCAAGCTCTGCAAGAGATTTCATCTTAATCAACCCTTTCTTTGTTAATAGTACAAATTTCCGTATTCTTCTTTCAATGAATTTTCAATCCATAAAAGTATTTCAATATTGTCAAGCGAGATATCCTCACCGACAGCTACGCGTATTTCACGCGTATCAACGGACACCGACTTCTCCCCATAAGTGTGTAAAAATATGAAATCAACATCCGGAGAACCACCCACGAGAGTGGTTATGGTGGAGACCATATCTCCGAGTCCTATAAAGTCTATGTGTTTTTTATTAAAGAAGGCTGTTACCGCAGTCCCGTGTCTGTCTGGATACTCTTCTTTCGAATATGAAGTTATCTTAAGCCATCCGCCCGTCATTTCCGCTTCCATTTTAAAAAGAGGAACCCCAAGTCCCACGGAACGTGTTGTTCTTGTCGTATAAAACGGATTTGTCACGCTGTTTATGGTTTCCTCATCCATCCCGCAGCCGTTATCCCTTATCATGATTTCCATCGTCTCGTCTGTCTCGGAAATTGTTATTTCAATAAGGGTCGCACCCGCAGTCACGGAATTTTTTGCAACATCCAAGATGTTAAGTGACAGTTCCTTCATAAAACCGTTCCCTCACAATCTCCCGCGATAAAATCAAAAATTTTGTCTGTAACAACAAGAGGATCCCTTTCCTCGGCTTCAAATTCAAAGGCATTTGCCGCGTCTTCGATTCCGCATAAAAAATGTGAATCCGATCCGTACAACACCTTTTTCCCGACAAGCTTATCGTATGCCTTTATGTATTTCTCCTTATTTTCAAAACTGCGAAATTCCACACAGTCAAATGCCGGCTTTTCGGGAAAATCACCGAGAATTGCAATGATACCGTTTGCCTCTCTGTCAACATGAGCGGGGTATGAAATACCGTTAAAATTTTTTACGAGTAGCGGAATATCGTCCACGGACAAATCAGTCGCGTTTGTCAGAAAATACGGTTCCGTAGAAACAGTCGCGTCTTTTCCGTCCAAAATAAGCTGATCTCCGAACACCTCGGTTTTATTCTTTATAAGCACCCTGTGTCTGTAAAGTTCCACATCAAATTCCATAGCCGCCGAAAGCCTTCTGAAAAGACATACAACGTGGATATCCTCCAAGGTGGTTATCTCAACACCCGCTATCGGTATAATCCCGTTACGCTCTGCCGCCTCAAAAAAAGCCGGACAGTTTTTAAGGGAGTTGTGGTCCGTCAGTGCCGCAACCTTTATACCGGCAAGCTTAAGCATTCCGGAGATATTGTTCGGCGTCATATCATTGTCAGCACAAGGAGACAGGCACGAGTGAATATGAAAATCATAATAATATCTCATGCTTCATACCGCTCTTGAAATTTCAACCGCAAGCTCATATGCCGTCTTATCCGAAGAAAGAATATTGATACACTTTTCCTTTGCGGTATCAACAATTTTCTCCTCAAGAGTGACACCCTCCGCAAGAATAATACACGAAGTATTTGCAAGTGTAGCGACAGCCATAACGTTGATATTCGACATTATGGTTATCCATACATCGCCCTCACGGGCTTTTCCCATGACAAAGCTCAACAGGTCGCCGATATACACTCCGCCTATAACCCTTTCTGGCCCTGGCAATGTAACCGCTTTGAGATTCAGTTTTTTCACAAGTTCCGAAACAGTCATTTTTCTGCATCCTCCGGCGTTCTTATCTTACAGTTCTTTATCCTTGCTTCTCCCTTTACCACATCCTCGGCAAAAGCTCTGCAGGTGGGTGCGCCGCACGCTCCGCAATCAATTCCGGGTAAGCTTTCCTTCAGAGCCTGAATGGCTGCCATCATTCTCATCGATTCACCTATATTGTCGCTGAGCTTACTGATGGGGCTGTACTTCGGAAACTCGTCAAAGAAAAAGTCGCGCGGTATAAAGTTGTCGCCCTTTTCCGTTTTGGGAAAGGTCTGTGATACCGGCAGATAATTTCTGAGAGAAAGCAATCTTGCCTTTGCTATAAACGGATTTTCTACGCACATGACTCCTCCTACACAGCCTCCCGGGCATGCGTTGAGTTCAATAAAGTCAAGCTGAGGAATAGAACTGTTTTCAATTTGATCAAGAACTCTTATAACATTTTCAATTCCGTCGGCGGCAAGATAGTGCTCGCTGAAAAGAGCAGATGATTCTCCGCCCGACTGTGCCCAACTCACTCCTATCCTTCCGGATTCCGAAAGCTGCCTCGGCTCATTCTTTCTTTTCATGACCGAGAGAAGCTGAAAGTAGATATCACTTATTGAGAGAACCTCATCAACATAGCTTTTGTGTTTACCGAAGCCGTTGTTTACATAGCTGACCTTTGCCGGGCACGGAGAAATAAAGTAAACCTTGATATCCTCCGCCTTTAATTCCGGATGCTTTGAAAGGGCATCTTCTCTTGCCATCATAGCCGCAATCTCAACCGGCGGTAAAAGCGTAACGATATTGTCTGTAAGAGACGGAAATCTAAACTGAATAAGCCTGATGATAACAGGACAAGCAGAGCTTATCGCAGGCCTTTTTATCCAGTCGAATTTGAGGTAATTTCTCGTATATGCAGATACCAGCTCAGCTGCCTTTGCAACCTCAAACACACTGTCGAAGCCGATATCAATAAGGCCGGACAATACATAGTTTGTATCATCAAGACCGTCAAACTGTGCATAAAGAGTCGGAGCGGGAAGAGCAATCTTCCACTTACCCTTATCCCCCGTAGAAAACTTGCTGTAATTCGCTTTCTTGGCATGATGCGGACAGTGTCTTATACACTCGCCGCAGTCAATGCATCTGTCGGAGTTTATGGATGCCACCCCATCCTTTATTCTTATTGCCTCCGTAGGACAGTGCTTTGTACAGGTAGTACAACCCGTACACTTTGAGGTATCAAGAATAACTGAGTGCTGATATGTTGTCATAACTCTCACCCTTAAGGTTGCTTTCTGAAATTACTTAAACCAAACTTCCATATTTATCGTTGTACCTACACCCACAACAGAAGTTATTTCCATTTTATCCGTGTAACGTTTCATATTTGGAAGACCCATACCGGCACCGAAGCCCAGTGAACGTATGCTTTCAGGCGCTGTCGAATACCCTTCCTGCATGGCAAGACCTATATCCTTTATACCGGGACCGTGATCAATAAGCGCTATAGCTATATGATCCTCAAAGATATCTACGTCTGCGACTCCTCCGCCCGCGTGTATGACCATATTTATTTCCCCTTCATACATCGCGATTGAAATACGTCTTATGACATCTGAGTTGAGTCCCAATTGAGATAAGGTTTTTTTCACCTGAACCGACGCCAGACCCGCCGAGGTAAAATCCTCACCGTCAACGTCATAATGAAACTTTAAGGGTTCACTCATGCTCGGTTGTCACCCTTCCTCGTAAACCGTTTTCATACAGAATACCGCAGGTCTCAAACATGGTTTTATCAGTAATCAGGAGGACTATTCCGGAGTCCCTCGCAAGCTCAACCATTTCCGGGGTCGGTATTTTTCCTCTTACGAATACCACGCAAACCATATCCATCATTTCCGCAGTTCTAATAACCTGAGAATTGATAAGCCCGGTCAGAAGGATTGCTTCCTCCTCCACATATGCCAGCACATTGCTCATCATGTCGCTGCCGCAAGCGGAGTACACCTGACAATCCAGCTTATCTTCGTTACATAAAACCTCTGCGCCCAACAGTTCTTTAATAGTTACAATCTTCATTCCGATTCCTTCAAACCTTTATCAATAGATGAGCTTCGATCAGTCCTTGTACTTTTCAAGAATACCCGGAATCATGTCCGGAGTAAGACGACCATAAACATCATCATTTATCATCATTACTGGGGCAAGGCCGCAGGCACCTACACAGCGGCAGGCCTCAATTGAAAATTTTCCGTCCTCCGTGCAATCTCCCGGACCTATTCCGAGTTCACTGCAAAGTCTGTCAAGAACATCCTGTGAGCCTTTTACGTAGCACGCTGTTCCGAGACACACGCTTATTGAGTATTTTCCCTTCGGAGAGAGGTTGAACATGGAATAAAATGTAGCTACTCCGTAAACCTCTTCGGCGGAAATTTCAAGTTTCTCGGCTATATGCGTCTGAACCTCAACAGGAAGATATCCGTAAATTTCCTGTGCTTCCTGCATGATGGGCATAAGACAGCCGCCCTGTCCCCTGAATCGCTCAATAGCCTCATCCAGCATAGCTGCTTTTTCCGGCGAGGCCGTGAACTTAACTGTTGTTAGTTTCTTCTTCATGGTTATCTCCTTTCATACTGCCATTTGCAAATTTTTTTAAAATTTCCATATCAGATACAATTATTTTCTTTCCTTCCGTTTTTATTGCACCTGTATTTTCAAACTCTTCAAGAGCCCTGTAAAGAGAGGCTCTGCCTATACTGAGTATGTTTGAAAGCCTTGTCGGTGAAAACTCCTGCAAAAAACCTGCATTTGCTTCTCCCTCCAACAGATATTTTGAAAGTTTCATCGTCACACTCGAGGATGAGTATATGTCAATAAGAATGTTGAGATATCTGGTTTTTTTGCTCTGAAGAGCGATACAATTAATGGCAAACCTCGGATACTCCTCAACAAAGTCAATTACAACACGCTCAGGAATAAAAAAAACCTTGCAATAATCTATTGCAACTATTTTTGAGATATATCTGTTCTCATCGTTAAAAAGCGTAGCAATCCCAAAGCAATCGTGCTTTTTAAGTCTCCTTATCATGACACTCCCGTCAGGCGTATAAACAGACGCCCTGCCCTCAAGGATTATTCCGATTGCCCTTTCAAATTTTTCCTTTGAAAAGATGATATCTCCCTCTGAATATGCAGTTTTTCTGCACTCCTTATCGGAGCATATCTTCTTTATCTCTCTTTCCGTTAAACCTTCAAATAAATTTATGCTTTTCAATTCTCTTTTACCTTCGTATCTTGTCCTTTCTTAACAAATTTTCCGAAATTCTTTTAAAAAAATGACGCAAAAAAACAGTCGCCCGCAGGCAAACAAAAACAGGCAGTTAAAATGTTCTGTCAGTTAAAAATATTCCGATTAATCCGATATAATTCCTCTTTCACTTTAAACTATTAAATTCAACGATGTCAACAAATAAGTCCGCTGCAAGGCGTCCGATAATTATTTTTCTGTGTTTTTAATACTTTTGTTTGATTTTCATTGTAAATTATCAACAAGAAAAAATGTCCCAAATAATACAATCATGTGTTAAAAAAATAACAAATTACCCCGCCTACCCGACAGAGCAATTTGTATTTATCTGACATATTTATTTTTAGGTTTCATCAAAGCCCTCGGTACTCTCCTTCATAAAGAGCACCTTTACGGTCATAAAAATAAGTCGAAGATCTGTTCTTATGGAATAGTTTTCGATGTAAAATAAATCCAGCTTGAGCTTATCATACGCAGTTGTGTTGTACTTGCCGTAAATCTGTGCATAACCGGTAAGACCGGCCTTAACCTTGTGCCTGTATGCAAATTCAGGTACTTCCTGTAGGTACCTTTCAACATTTTCAACGCACTCTGGTCTCGGTCCCACAACTGACATATCTCCCTTAAGGATATTGAATATCTGCGGGAACTCGTCCATCCTGCAGGCGCGGATTACCCTTCCTACCGGTGTGATTCTGTCATCATCAACCGTGGCGGAATGAGCCTCCCCGCCTCTGTCGGCGTCGGCATCAACCTTCATACTGCGGAATTTGATTATCTTGAAAACCTTTCCATCCTTTGTAACTCTGTCCTGTTTAAAGAAAACCGGACCGCCGTCCTGAATTTTAATGGCAAGCGCCGTTATAAGCATAAACGGACTCATCACAATAAGCCCCAGCGTTGCAACAAGGATGTCGAGAATTCTCTTGAAAAATCTCTCTTCAAAGGTAAGTCCGCTGTTTTTGCAAAGGAGCAACGGTGTATCAAAAAGATGAATATTTTCTCCGGCACGGATAAGTATATCCGAAATCTTAGGAGTTACGTAGGTACGTTTATTGTTATCAAAGCAGTACTTAAGAAGATCATTCCTGTCAGAGCCCGGTATGTCGCATATGATAGCACCGTCATAGCAGTCAATCCGTTCTTTTATTCTGTCAAAGCCCTCTTCAAGCCTTACTGCCTCACAGATTTGAAACTGGTCGTCACGTACTGCCATTTTACGCACAAGGTTAGTTGCGGAATGGTTGCTGTAAATAACTACAAGTCTATACGGCGGATAAAGCTTTTTGTAAAGATGTGTGCTTATAAAAGACCACACCGCGATAACAACGACTTGCATACATAGCATAATCACAACAGGCGCCGGCGAAATAAGTTCACGCGCAACAAGGCTCATTACCGCATACATAAGGATATCCACGATAATTGTTGTAAGTGCCTGCGAATAAAGGATGTCAGACATCTTGTAGTAGCCTATCTGCAATGCACCGTAAATCCTTGAAAAGAGGTACTGCATAGAGAAATACAGTAAAATAATAAGATAGTGACCCTTGGTGTCGAAAGGCATTACTTCCATGGTTTTATTTATGTCAAACCATGTAAATGCAAATATAGCGGTAAGAGCAACAAGAATGATAATTGACATGAAAAACATGATCATTTTCTTGAACTCTTCATTGTTTCTTTTCTTTATCATAGAGAAAATATATCCCTCCAGTCGGAGTAAATTATACTTCAACGGCGCAGATAAGTCAATTTATCCGCAGTCTCGCAAAGAGAACTCACAGCCACAATAGTCCTGTCTGTAAAGGTTGTATGCTTTACTAAGCTCTATGGATCTCTTATAACCCTCTTTTTTCTTGAAATCGGACAAGAGATAAGGGATTTCATAATCGCGTGAAAGCTCCGCTCCGAGCTTGTTTAAAATCTCAGCATCCTTGTAAGGACTCACCGTAAGTGTAGTTGTAAAATAATCGTATTTGCCTTCCTTTGCATATACCGCTGTCTGCGAAAGCCTTTGTCTGTAACAGATATGGCAGCGTTCTCCGCACTCGGGATCGTTTTCATGGCCCTTCACCAAATCAAGGAATGAATCATGGTCATAATCAGCATCCAGGAAGCTTATCTCCGACCCGTTCCCATTCATCTGACTTATCAGCTCTTTTTGAACTTCTTTACGGTGCAGATACTCACTCCGAGGAAAAATACAAGGATTGAAATAAAATACCGTTATCTTGAAATACGGCTCAAGGTACTCAAGAACATATGAAGAGCACGGTCCGCAGCAACTGTGAAGCAATAAAGTCGGCCTTACACTGAGCCCATGGGAATCAATCTCCCTCTGTATAAGCGACAGCTTTTTTTCAAGTTCCTTACCGTAGTTGACCTTATTCATACGCCGCCACCGTAGCTCTTGCCTTTTCAAGAACCTCATCCTTAAGCGACCTCGGTGATTCCACCTTCATCCTGTCGGCATACTGTAAAATCCATGCCGTAAGTCCCTCGCTGAGAGCAGCTGTTGTCGCTATGGTAAAGGTTTCATTTGTACGTTCAATAACCATGACATCCTCACCGAATCTGTCACGTACCGTGTCCCAAAGTGAATTTGCACATATAAGGCTTATCCTTTCCGGGCTTCCCGAATACATATTGAATACCTTTGAGGCATAGTCGGCTGCGTCAAAAGCGTTTTTATACTTGCTTACCTCTGAAATCGGGCGTCCGTCATCGGATAAAACCTTTGTTGAAATGATTTTGTCAATGCGAAGATGCATGAGATTGTCATATTTATTGTTGTTACACACAAGATAGTAATAGTCGTTTGACCAAATAAGGGCGTACGGCGTGACGATGTATACATGCTCCTCGTTTTTCGGTCTCTCACCCGTCTCAATGCGCCTCTTGATATAGTGTATACGCACCTTTTTCTTTTCGGTTATAGCCTGTGAAAGAGAGTCTATCGTGTAATAGATTTTTTCATTGCCGTTCTTATTTCTGTGGTCTACATATACCTGTTTTGAAAGCATTTCACGCTGATACCTACTGAGCCTTTTTTCTATCTTTGAAATAAGCTCCTCGGTCTTGTGCTCGGTTATAAACTTAGCCGACTGAACAGCGTCTATAAGCAGACGCACTTCGGCAATCTGAAAATCTCTGTCACCTACATAAAAGCCTTTTTTCGGTTGCGACACTTTTATGATGTCGTATCCGTATGACTGAAGCACAGAAATATCACTGTATACCGATTTTCGTTCCGAATTGATACCGAACAAGCTGAGCTCGGCACTGATATCCGATGCGGAAAGAGGATGCTCCTCATCACTCTTTTCACAAAGGATGTCATAAATACGAAGTAATTTTAATTTTGAATTGTTATTTCCGGACATACGCTGCACCCCCATGCATTAAGTCCCCTGCGAGACATGTTGTCCCATTAATCGTACTTTTATTGTACGCCGGTTCCGCAAATTATTCAACTCAATAATATTTATCCATAGTCTTGAAAAGGTGCATGTGATTATGTATAATACTTTTTGCGCATTGCACAAAAACTTCACATGCACCTGTGGCGGAACTGGCAGACGCGCTAGACTTAGGATCTAGTCTCGCAAGAGGTGCAGGTTCGATTCCTGTCAGGTGCACCAAAAGAAAAGCAGTCCAACCGGACTGCTTTTTTGTTTATCCTCTATTGTTATATCAAATTTTTACAGATTTTCCTTCAAAAACTTTATTTCGTTTTTGTCGGTTATGTTGAATAACTGTATAAATTCTTCAAACGTATGATTGTTGGACATAAACTGTCTGAGCATATCAATTTTATTTTGTATGATACCCTCTGCTTTGCCCTGCATGATTCCTTTTTCAATGCCACGAGCTTCACCTTGCAAGAGTCCTTCTGCCTTGCCCTGCATAATACCTTTTTCCACTCCGTCAAGATATACACCGTCGCTTAAGTTACACATGTCATCAAACACCTCCATAAAGTCTTCATCTGTTGTTATGTCAAATTTCTCTTTAAGTATTTTTCTTCTCATCAGCGGCTCAAGGTCTCGGTCCAGTATGTTGTCAAGAAAGCCTATGATGGTTTCATCATCCTTTTTCTCAAAGCCTCCGAGCCCTATGATTATTATGTCTATGAGGTCATATTTTTCCTTGTTTCCTCTATAGTATCCTAGCACATTTTTCTCGCAAAGACAATATTCCGTGCCCTCTCGCTCCAACTTGTCTACGGTATCATCTACTATGATATGCGGATAACTCTCATAAGGTAAAATAGGACATGTTTTGTGTCGCAATGTATAAAATTTTTGACACAAGAAATCCGAACTTTCGTGCCGTTCATTCTTATTTTGCACACTTACTTAACGGATAAAAACTATTAACAAAGAAGCATTTTTTCTGAAATCCGACAGTTGATATCAAAAAGGAAACGGACACCTTGCGGTGCCCGTTTCCTTTTTGGATAGGATTTATATATGAAGACTGGTTAACAATTATTTAAGGTCAGCCATGTCGCTGTAGCCCTCACGGAGGAATCTCTTCTTATCCTCAGGAAGGTCAAGACCTATTGTTCCGCCCGGGTTCATTGTGTAATCAGGATCAAAGTACTCCTTAAGAGCTCTGATAACACCGTACTCAGTTCTTCCGAGGTCACCCTCAAGCCACGGAGCAAACATCTTACCGATACCGTGATGGTGAGAAAGAGCAGCGCCTGACTTCTGAATAGCGTCAAGAATAGTTGCATGATATGCTTTGAAGTCTTCTGAGTTGTCAATTTTGGCAACAAAGATAAAGTAGAGATTTGCACCCTGCGGATAGCAGTGTGACATATGAGTTGTTACAACCGTGTCAGGACGCGCATGACATACGGCACGTACATCTCTGTGAACCTGAGCCATATTTGACCAGTTTACCGTACACTCCATTGTGTCGATGATTATACCGAAATCATGGAGAGAGTCTCTCATGTACGGGTCATCAAATCTACCTTTTTCCCAACCCTTACATACAGCACCTGTAAGAGGAAGAGCGCCGTGCTGAAGTGCAATTTTATAGATATTCTTTGCAACGTTTCTGCAATAACCTTTTTCACCGTCAGTGAAGCCGAGGAAGAGACAACGCTCCATATCCTTGTAGCCGAGCTTTTCAAGAAGCGGATGAAGAGGAGTTTCGTCAACGTTGTAAAGACGAAGCATCATGTTTGTCTCTTCAGGGTCTGAAAGACGGAATACAGATGAGAATCCTGCTTCTGACTGAAGAGCCTCACGTGCAAAGTCCATAGCTGATTCCCATGTCTTAAAGATGAATGAGAAACGGATTCTGTTTTCAGGCATAAAGCGGAAAACCTTAAGTGTTACTTCTGTAAGAACACCGAAAGTGCCCTCTGAGCCCATCATGATCTGATTAAGGTTAGGACCTGTAGCCTCACGAGGATAGTGAGATGTAAGAACTCTTCCTCTCGGAGTAGCATATTTCTGCTGGATAACCATATCTGAGATGCAGCCATAGTATGTTGAGTTCTGACCTGAACCTCTGGTTACTACCCAGCCGCCTACTGATGAATACTCAAAAGACTGCGGGAAGTGACCGCATGTGTAAGCTCTCTTTGCGCCGAATTCTGCAACAGCGTTGTTAAGATGCTTCTCAAGATCAGGACCCGACATACCTGCCTGAACAGTGATTGTCTGGTCAACTTCATTGAAGGCTATAACCTTGGTGAACTTGCGTCTCATGTCGAGTGAAACGCCGCCGTTTACAGGCTCAACGCCTCTTGTTACCGATGAACCGCCACCGTAAACATAAAGAGGAATCTTATTCTTTGCGCAGTAGTCAACTGTCTTTTCAATCTGCTCTGATGTACTCGGATAAACTACAATATCAGGAAGACTGTCGAACTTGTGTTCACGCATACGATAAAGGTCATATGCAGTCTGTCCGTAAGCAACCGAAAGGCGGTCATAGTCAGACTGTGACCAATCATCCCCGTAGACACTCTTGAAAAAATCTACGTGCTCGGCAGCCATTTTCGGAGCATATTCGCCTTTAAAATCAACTTTTTCGAGACCTGTGTCAAGTTTGTAGTCTTTGCAATAATCATCATCTACTCCGATTCTGTCCTTTACCATGTTGTAAAGAGACTCCTTCGGAAATTTGAAGTGGTTCGGATCTCCCCAACGGAAGATGGAACGGTAGCTGTCAGCCGGAGCAGCTTCTTTAATCCACTTTGGCTCAAAGCCTTTGTACGGTTTGTAACCCATAGTCAAAACTCCTTTTTCTTTTGTTTTGTCATTTTTTAATTTGTTCTTTTACTTATAAAATCTAATTATGCGAGCTCGGAAAGAAGATCCGAGGTTGCAATTACGTCAGCCTCAAGTCCGAGCACATGAGAGATGATAACGTCTCCTCTGTGTATCGGCTTGTCAACGACTGCCTTATTTATTTCAGCCATAACGTCGAATATCTTATTCTTCGGTATGTCGCATGAAACTCTGCACGGAATAACCGGTGCATCTGCAAATGTAGTACGAACTGTTGAGCAAATTGTTCTCATAGGATTCGTAAGCTCGTTTTGTGCAAACTGCTCACCGCGTTTACAGAAGTTTCCGGCAACCTTTATCTCGTCACCGTTCTGTTCAACCTCCATTGTACAACCACGAGGGCAGTTGATGCAAACTATTGTGCTCTTACTCATTTGTCTATCACCTCAACTTCTGCCTTAATAACGCTGTTTTCGGTAACACCGCAGGATGCAAAGTCAACTATAACTTTTTCCATCTCCGGCGGACGAAGGAACGCATACTTTTTCTCAAATACCGTTTTTCCGTCAACTGTTACTCTGAACATACTATTATCATAAACGTCACGGCTTCTGAAGTAAACAACCGTTTTTGAATTGTCTGCAAGAGTGTCTAAGCTCTGCGGAACGATGTAAAGGATCTTATCTCCCGGCTCAACACTTACAACCTTTCTCTCTGCTCCCGAATATGTTGCGGCAGCTTTACCGGCTGTTTCTCCGCTCTCAGATACATAGTCAACAAGGTCGTTTACGTGAAGTGCGTTACCGCATGAGAAAATTCCCGGTACCGTTGTCATAAGACTTGCGTCACAACGCGGACCCTTTGTTCTCGGGTCAAGCTTTACTCCGAGATTTTCCGCAATCTCATTCTCCGGAATAAGTCCAACCGAAAGGATAAGTGCATCACATTCGATGATTTCCTCTGTACCCTTTATAGGTCTCATCTTATCATCAACCTGTGCAATCTCAACCGCTGTAAGTCTGTCCTCACCGAATACACGTGTAACGGTATGTGAAAGATGAAGCGGGATATCAAAGTCGTGGAGACACTGATGTATATTTCTTGTAAGACCTGACGGTGTAGGCTTAACCTCATAAACACCGAGAACCTTTGCGCCTTCAAGAGTCAGACGACGCGCCATGATAAGGCCGATATCACCCGATCCGAGAATAACGCACTTCTTCGTGGGAAGCTCACCGAGCAGGTTGGTAAAGTGCTGTGCCGTGCCTGCCGTAAATACGCCCGCAGGTCTCGTACCGTGTATGAAAACCTGCTTGCTTGTACGCTCACGGCAACCTGTTGCAAGTATGAGTGACTTGGACATAATATCCGTAACGCCCTCACGGCTCACAACCGTAGTCTTGAATGTTCCGTCGTCAAGCTTCTTAACATCCGTAACGAATGTAAGGAGCATTGACTTTATGTCGAGTTCATGGAACTCGTCTATGAAGCGCTCGGCGTACTCGGGACCTGAAAGCTTTTCTTTAAAACGAACAAGTCCGAATCCGTCATGTATGCACTGCTTAAGTATTCCGCCGAGGCGTGCCTCACGCTCGATAAGGATGACGTCCGCACCGTTTTTGTGAGCCGAAATGGCTGCCGCAAGACCTGCGGGGCCGCCACCTATAACCAAAACATCTGTCTTAATCATTTGCGGCACCTCCCTTTGTTTCGCCGTAAACAATTACGGACTCTGCAGAAGACTTTTTAACGTCTGAAAGCTTAAGATTTTCATGCTCTGCGATAATCTTTGTTATGAGCGGCATACAGAAGCCACCCTGGCAACGTCCCATTCCCGGACGGATACGCTTCTTTATAGCGTCAACCGTCGGCGGGCATAGAGGACGGTTAAGAGCATCAATGATTTCACCCTTGGAAATCTCCTCACAACGGCAAATGATAACGCCGTAATCAGGATTTTCGGCTATCATCTTTGCACGCTCCTCAGGAGACATCTTATTGAGAACGGGAACGCCGTGTCTTACCGGATTGAAGTCCTTATTACGTGCAACCTTTCCCTCTCCGCCGAGCTTATCAACAATCATCTTCTCGATGTCGAGAGCAAACGCGGGAGCCGCCGTAAGACCCGGTGACTGGATACCGCCGCAATGAAGCATATTCGGACACTTTCTTCCCCACTCGATAACGAAGTCCTCTTCAAAAGTCGGAGCACGTACACCTGTGAAGTATGTGATGATATCCCTCTCGCTTGCAGCCGGAACGGTTCCCTTCTGCTTGTCGTAAACAGTCTTTATACTCTCAGGCCTTGTCGATGTATCCTCTTTCTCAAAGCACTCAACAGCATCCGGTCCTGCCAGTATGTTGTCATGTACCGTGTGAATAAGTCCGCCGCCCTTTGTATGGCTCTTAGTTTTTTCGAGCTTGATATGCTGAACGGAAGCGATAGTATTGATAATACCTGCGGACTTTCTGTCCTGGATTGAGTTTGTTCCGCGTCTCGGATGAATGGAGTAAAAACGGTCATGTGCCATCTCTGCAACATCATCTGCAAATACGCCTGCAGCATTTACAATAACCTTCGGATAAACCGTACCGCGGTTTGTATGAACTGCCGTTATGTTTCCGTTCTCATCCGTATCCATGGAGAGAACAGCAGTATTAAGGTAAGCATTTACACCGTTTTCAGCGGCATTTTCGGCATACGCAATTGTAAGACCGTAAGGACATACAACACCTGCCGAACTGTTATAAACGGCAAAACGCATATTCTTATCAAATGTAGGCTGTGATGAAAGGAGTTTATTTCTTGTAATGAAATGTGTATCCCATACACCGTCATAATACTTTCTCCAAAGAGAAAGGAAAAATACCGGAATAAAGAGCCAGCTCTGTGTAAAGCAGGCATACTGTCCTATCCTCTTGAACGGTACGTCAAGATCCTCGCATACCTTGTCAAACATATGATTTCCGAGCAAAACATATTTTTGCTTGAGTGAGCCCTTTGAAAGGTCGAAGCCTACGTGAACCTCTCCGTCGTTTCTTCCCGATGCCTGAAGAGCAAAATCCGCTTCTTTTTCAACAAGCATTATGTCGAGATCCCACTTTGAAAGTTCACGAGCAATTGAACAACCCGAAATACCGCCGCCTATTACAAGAACATCAGGAGTTTTTCCCTCAAGCTCATTGTCCTTAAGCGAAGGTACTCTCATCTTCGGAAGCTCTGCGCCGGTAAATTCGATGTCATTTACGACATGAATCTTTGAGTTCTTGTGTGCTGCCGTTGCACACGCATCAAAAACATCTTCCCAACGGTCAAGACTTCCTGTAAGACGAATAATGTCGCCCTCAAGTGTTGCCTTTACTCTGCCACCATACTTTTTAGAAAGTTCGTTCTGAATTTTTTCAATATTCATTCTGATGACACCCTTTTCTTTAATCAGTCGGTCAAACGACCGACTTTCTGCCGCTATTATACAACTTTATTTCGACATTGTCAACTGGACTTATACACATAAAACTGATACAATGTTCGTGCATATTAACAACAAGGGAGAAAATAACAAAATGGCTGCACCGAGAAAAGAAAATGTTAAAGACATAATCATGAATGCAACTGAAGAGCTTTTGCAGGAAAATTCTCTTGCGGACATCTCACTGGCTTCCATTGCGAAAGCAGCCGGTATTTCAAAAGGCACTCTTTATTATCATTATAAAGTAAAGGAAGACATTCTTCTCGACATAACCGACAGGTATCTCGACGAGCAATGGAATGACCTTATAAAATGGACCGAGGATAAGGGAAAGGATACATCGCTCCACAGACTTATAAAATATGTTATCGAAAGAAATATAAACATCTCCGGACCGCGTATTCACCTGCTTTACAATGCATGCATCGGAAACGAAGAGATTTCGGGAATGCTTTTGGAGAGATACAAAAAGTTCCAGAGAATTATTTCAAAGAAGATTGCGGAACGTATCGGAGATGAAAACGCAGATTATATCGCCTGGGCGTGCCTTCTTATTTCCGACGGTCTTATCGTACAGGAGGGCCTGAAAAATAAAGAACTGGATATCGATGAGTTTATAAGAAAAACCGACAGCTTTGTAAAAGGAATGCAAAAAACCGAGGCAAAATAATTAAAATAAAGTATAAAAAATCAAGCGGATTGTTACACTATTAACAAAGTTTTTTATTCACGCTCAAATCCATTGACACGTACTGCTTTAAACCTATAATTGTATATTGAACACAGGGTGTGAAATTGCAAATAGTTTTATTGGAGGCAGTAAAATGTCAAGAAGAGAAAATTCAGCAACACTTTACAGCTACGTAAAAAATTATATCATGAAGCTCATTGTTTCCGGCAATTATCCCGAGGGGTCGCAGCTGCCTACGGAGTACCGCCTGATGGAAGACCTGAATGTCGGAAGAGCAACCGTAAGAACAGCACTTTCACAGCTTGAGGACGAGGGTGTTATCTACAAGAAGCAGGGAATCGGAACCTTTGTCTGCAAACGCGAAAAAAATGCGGAGCTTATGCCCTTCCTCTCTATCTCACTCATAATGAACAAACTGGATCTTAACTATACGGGTAAAGTCGTAGACGAATTCAACGAGACCGTTAAGGACGGTTTTTTATCAGAAATATGGGATAAAGGCACCGAGCTTTGCGGAATAAAGCGAATCCGTTTTATCGAAGGCAAGCCGTTGGTCATCGACTCGAATTATATCCCTGAAAAGCTGTTCCGAAGAGCTGAGGTTTCACCTGTTGACAGAAAGTCCTTCACCGATTCTCTCATCAAGGAGCTCGGCGGAGACGTTTCTTCGATAAAGACAAACAGCATCATTCGCAGGCCCACGGAGTACGAGAGTGAAATCCTCCAAAAAGCAGATGATGAAAACATCATAGAGGTAACACAGTCCGTAAACCTAAACGGTTATGACTTCCCCGTTTGCTGCAGCAGACTTATCATACCGATGAGTGTCCTCAATTATCCATTTCTCGGATAAAAGTGATGTATTACATAATTTTCAAGCCCAAAGCCAAGGCTTTGGGCTTGTTTTTTTATCAATCATCAGCACTTTGTTCAAACGGATTTCTTCCGAGAGTTTTTCCTGCCTCATAAGGAAGCTGGAAAGTATAATCCTGGAACTGCGGCTCCGGTTCTGGCTCAGGCTCCGGTTCAGGGTCAGGCTCCGGTTCAGGGTCCTGTTCCTGTCCAGATTCAGGCTCCGACTTTGTATCAGATTCAAAAGCATGCTCCGGCTCAGTACCAGTCTCAGGAATCGATTCAGACTCGGAAACTGATTCAGCACCGGATATTGATTCTGTTTCAGAGGCCGTCTGCTGCTCGGGAATCTGCTCTGCTTCGGAAATCGACTCTGTTTCAGGAGTTACCTCCTGTTCGGAAATTGTTTCCGGTTCGGAAGCCTGCTCCGGTATTGAAGTTTTAGTCGGATTCGGCTCAATAGCCTCAACATACGCGTCCGCAAACGGCTCGGTCGGAAGGTCAAGTACCGGCTCGTTTACAAAGCCGGACATGGATGAATCGAAATTGAGATGTATCTGATCCTCCGACGGATTTTGTTCTGACTCGGCAGGTGCCTCTACCGTCGGCTGAATCGGTGCTTCAAGTGTCGGCTCTGACTCGGCAGGTGCCTCAACCGTTGGCTGAATCGGTGCTTCAAGAGTTGGCTCTGACTCGGTGGGTGCTTCAACTATCGGCTCGGAATGTACATCTTCTTCGACTGTCTGCGTAAATTCTGCAGGCATTTCTGTCGGGATAGGAGTAAAGCCTGCGGTTTCAATATCATTATCCACAGACGAATTTATTACCGGTGTAGATGTGCCGAGCTCAACAGGTGCTTCCGGTATTGATTCCGATTCTGCAGGCACCTCAATTGTCGGCTGGAACGTTGCCTCAACTGTCGGCTCAGGCTCTGCATTTTCTTCGAGAGTCTGTGCAAATTCTGTAGGCAACACTACTGTCGGAATAGTCTCAGCTGGAGCTTCAAGCGTCGGCTCAACTGTCGAAGCAGGAGCAGAGACTGCGTTTTCAATACCATTATCCTCAGACGGATTTATTATCGGTGTAGGTGCGCTGAACTCAATTGGAAGCTCCTCAGGCGCTTCGGCACCCGGAGTCAATATTCCCGTTTGCTCAGGAACAAGAATATCAGGCTCATTTGCAACAAATTCAACCTTTTCAACACTCGGATTCATTTCTACAAGAGGCTTTGTCTCTTCACGCGGTGCCGTAATTGGTCCGCTGGTTGATACCGGCTCATAATTTTCAGCCATCTTTTCAATGAAGTCATAATTAAGTCCGCCGTTTGCAGACGAGAAATCCAGTCCTGTGAAGCTTTTTGTCGGTTTCTTATCCGAAAAATCTTCGTCCGATGCCTCCCCGCTTCCGAAGTTGAAGGTATAAGGCGTTGTATTTGAAAGTTTTTTATTTTTTATGATACTTACTATACCGAAAATAATAATCACAAGAAGAAGAATTGCGGAGACAATTATTACACCGAAAACAACCTTCATAAAGCCTTCGTTATCTTCTCTTACGTGACTTGCGGGAACAGCGCCTTCAACATTTACGGTATAAACACTGCTTGTACCGTCCGGGTTTGTAAGCGTTATTGTCACGGTATAATTATTTGCCTTTAAGTCATCGGCTCCCTTTATTTCCACGTTGGACTGCTCCGTATAAACAGGTGTAACATCAAGAGTGTTCGTCCCCTCGGGAACAGTAACCGTATATGTATGAACATCCGGTAAAAATGCTTTAAGAAGTTCTTTTCCGTCAGATGTTTTTATGCTGAGTGACTGTATCTCATTATTTCCCGCAGACTCAGCGGAGGTCTGTGTCGGAGCAGGTGCCGCGGGCTTGGTGTTTACGCTTTTATTTGTCGCAGGTTTTGTTGCCGCGGATTTTGTGGCAGGCTTTGTCTGGGCGGACTGTCCCGTAGCAGCCTGCCTCTTGGTCGATGTAGCAGTTTTGGTAGTCGTCACCTTTTTAGTAGTTGTGGTATTTTTCTTTGTTGTGGTCGTTGTCTTTTTCGTTGTCGTGGTTGTCCCGGAAGCATCCGAACCTGATACGTCGGAGCCCGAAACGTCTGAACCGGATACATCCGAGCCGGAAACATCTGATCCCGAGACATCCGAGCCCGAGGGGTCTGGATCACCTTCAGCGGTAGCAACCGTCAGCGGTGTTACGGCAATTGCCAAAATGACAATCAAAGACATTATTACAGTTAAAATCCGGTTAGACTTCATTATAGGTTAACCCCTTCCGAAAAAATAAGGTAGCACACAGAGAGTGCTACCTTATATTATATGTTTTTTATTCTACAATAGCAAGTTTTTTAAACTGCAAACCTGTTTCCTTAGTCTGCAAGCAGTTCAAGTGCTTTCTGAAGCTGTGCGTCATCGGTATCCTTCATGATTCCTATCTGTGCCGTTTGCTCTGCAGTCATACTCACCTCGTGATCGGGTTTCAGTCCGACTCCGTTATAAGAATCACTCTTATAAGGAAGTATCTCGGCAACCGTGAGAACTACTGCGCTGCCGTCGGAGAACTGATGAACCTCTTGCATGGAGCCGATACCCTTTGTGGTTGTTCCTATAAGCTCGGCTTTTCCGAAGTCTCTGAGGTCACATGCAAAAAGCTCTGCAGGACCGGAGGTGTTTCCGTTTACGAGAACAAGCATGGGTAGAACGATACAGTCCGAGTCGGACGGGAATGTCTTAACTGTCTTACCTTTCTTGTCAACCGCAGTAGCCATGGCAGCTCTGCCGTCAGACGCTACAGGCACGAGGATATCAAGCACCTTTGCGGCGTAATCAATACTTCCCTCCGAACAATTTCTCACGTCAAGTATCAGGGACTTGCAGCCCTCCTTTGTGAGGCTGTTAACCGCGTCCTTAAACTGCGCAATCGTGTTTTCATAAAAAGCATTTATTGAGATTATTCCGATTGTACCGATGCTTCTCGAGGAAACCGTGGCTTCACTGTAACCCATAACAAGATTTTCGGTCTTTGTTGTCTTTTCTCTTACATACGTAACCTTTACACTGCTCATCTTTTCGCCGTAAAGCTTTGACATGAGCGATGTATAATTCGTCTTTGTAACAGCTTCATTTCCTATTTCCGTTATTTCATCTCCGGCTTTTATTCCGGCTGTCTCCGCAGGAGAATTTTTTGCCACAGCCGTGATATACAGATTGCCCGTGTCTTCATTGAAGGTACAGGTGATTCCCGTACCGGACATCTTGCCGAGAAGACGGTTATAGTAGGTGACATATTCTGACGGTGTAAGGTAGAACGATGCACTGTCTCCCAGTCCCTTTATATACCCGTCCGCAATTCCCGAGTTTATGCTTTCCGACTCGATATTTCCGAAAAAGTCTTCACGTACGAGGTCATCTATTTCCGCAAGGTTGTCATACATCGCCGTACGGCTTGTAAGATCACTTATGAGGTTATTGTAAACGCTCATTGAAATCTTCATCGTGATTGCTATTGTTGCCGCCATAACTATAAAGAGTACAGCGAGCCCTGTTCCAAGTGGGATTTTTTTACTCATCGTCTGTCTCCTTTATGGCTTACTTACATAATTGAGCGGATTTCTCGCCGTCTGGCTCTGAGAACCGCTGCCGACACGTATTTCAAAGTGAAGATGCCAGCCGGTCGAATAGCCGGTACATCCCATATAGCCTATCGTCTGTCCCTGTGAAACGGTTTGACCCTGTGTAACGCTGACATGCGAAAGATGTGCATAGTAAGCACGCACGCCATCGCCGTGGTCTATAACAACATAGTCGCCAAAGCCCCAGTTACAGCCGCAGCTATAATTTTTCCTGTAGTTATGACTGCAAATACTGCTTGCGATAAGAACCGTGCCGTCACCGGCCGCAATTATTTTCTTGTCGTTGCTTTCGGCTCCCGGCATGGTTATGTCAATTCCGTAGTGGAAATCTCCGACGCCTACGCCGGACCTTCTTCCGTAACCAGAGCTGATATACGAGCTGGAATACGGAACCGGCCAGATAAGGTTTGC
The DNA here is from genome assembly GCA_900545655.1 of uncultured Oscillospiraceae bacterium. Classification (GTDB taxonomy): domain Bacteria; phylum Bacillota; class Clostridia; order Oscillospirales; family Acutalibacteraceae; genus UBA1227. Next base: position 48,927 of record UQZY01000002.1, on the reverse strand, counting down.
CGAACCGCTGCCCTGCGAAGCCTTTCCGGCAAGCATCTGGTCAATCTTATACGAGTATGCCGCCTGCTGTGCCTCGGCCTGCTGCTCGAGCTTTGCAAGCTGCGAATCCTGTTTATTCAGGGTGCTGAGGTAGTTTTCGAGCTTTGAAAGTTTTTTGTCAACGGTTGATTTCAGCGCCTTTATCTCTTTCTGAGAAGCGACAACATCCGCCTTTGATGTTTCAATTTCCTTTTTGTTCTCGGTGAGGGTATCCTTCTGCTTCAAAAGAGATGTCTTTAAGTCCTCCATCTCCTTTATCTCGCTTTTAAGATCATCGACAATCTTGTTATCGTGCTTACTCACCTGTGATACAAGCTCAAGCCTTGTAAGAAGGCTTTCAAAGCTGTTTGCTTCAAGGATAAGCTCAACGGAGGAGACATTTCCGGACATATACATGGCACGTATACGTTCCCCGAGAAGCTTCTGAGTTTCCTTTATCTTCTTCTCCTGCTCGGCAACCTTTTCCTCGGTCTCCTTTATGGATTTTTCTATGCCGATAATCTGGTTGTCAAGGAGTCTTATCTGTTTATTGAGTGCGTTTATCTGACTTTGATATACGTCAACTTCCTCCTGAAGAGCGTCAACCTCTTTTTGAACCTGCATTGCGGAGGCGGATACATCGTCAATTTCCCCTTCGAGCTTCTGACGCTGCTCCCTCGCCTTTGCGGCGTCGTTTTTAAGAGCTTCTATTTCTTTTCTAAGCTCTATGATTTCAGGGTCGGTTTCCTCATACTTCTTTGCATACGCGGGAACAGAGGCGATTCCGACCACTGCGAAAACAAGAACCATGAAAAGAGAAATAATCGACTTCACTCTGCTGTGTGTCTTATTCATTGTCATCAGATACCACGCTCCCTTGTTCCTTAAGATAACGTCCCATTGAGAATATACTTCCGAATACGCCTGCAAATACGCCTATGAGAATAAACGCAAGAAGCATCGGCAATGCATATGAGCTGAACGGAATTGACGTTGCTCCGAAAAGTGTAAATATCGTCCCGAGTGACTTAAGAGCAAGCTCGTAAAGGCCGAACACAAGAAGAAGTGAAACAAAACCGGAGATGATTCCGATAAGAATACCTTCTATGATGAATGGCCAGCGTATAAACCAGTTGGTGGCACCGACCGCCTTCATGATGCTTATCTCAAGTCTTCTGTTATACATGGTAACTCTTACGGTATTTGCAATAATGAAAAGCGAAACCGCAAGAAGCATGATTATCATTCCGACGCTTATATATGTCACGCCGGAGCGAATCTGTCTCACCTGACCGGCAAGGTCGCTGTTTCCCCTTACACTGAGTGTGTTTTCCACCGAGGTAAGCATGGTCATGACGTTGTCGTAGTCATTCAGGTTTTCAAGCGTTACCTTGTAGGCGTCGGGCAGCGGATTTTCCTCAAGTCCGTCAAGCAGACTGGCCTCGTCGCCCATGCTTTCAAGCTGAGATTTATATGCGTCCTCCTTTGAAACAAAGTCAACGGAGGCTACGCTCGGAATCATACGTATGTCCTGACCGACCTTATTTACCTGTTCATCGGTTATTCCGTCATTCAGATATACCATGATTACGTTCTGATCTTCGACATTTTCAAGCATTGAATTTATGTTTACGAAAAGCATAATCGCACAACCGATAAGCACCAGACAGGAAGAAAGAACCGCGATTGAGGCAATGGACATAAGCCTGTTTGACCATACGTTTCTTACGCCTTCTTTTGTGAGGTAATTTATGTTGAACGAAGCTTTTCGTCTTATCTTTTCTTCGGACATTATTTCTCATCCTCCTCTGCGTCCTCAAAATACTTTGAGTAATCAACACCGTCAATTGTAGTATAGGTGTTTTTTTTCGGCGGAGTTTCCGGAGCCGGACGTGCGGCTGAAAGAGGTGACCCCACCTTCGTCTCGGATGAGTTGTTTAAGGTTTCGGTTGAAACCGGTATCGTAAAGATCTCAGTCACAGGTGAACTCTGCGTCGGCTGTGATTCCGGTGCAGGCTTCACGGACTGCGCGGAAGCTGCGGCGGCTTTACCGTCATCGGCGGTGTCGGAATCCTTTGCTGCCGTTGCCTTTGCGGCATACGAGCTCATCTGTGCCATAAAGGGAGACGGCTTATAAGAGTCGGTTAAAGGCACGGCGGAATCTGCGGCCGTTGTCCCTGTACCAAAGCTCTTTTCGGTTGTTTCCGTCTTGGCTTTCGACTGCTGAGCCGCAGAAGCCGAACCTGCCGCGGAAACAGTACCTGTCGCAGAAGCTGAGCCCGCCGCGGTAGCCGAACCTGCCGCAGAAGCAGTACCTGTCGCAGAAGCACCGCCTGCCGCAGAAACAACACCTGCACCGGAAGCTTTTGCTGCCATGGCAGCCTTTACAGCCTCCGCAACCTTTACCGCTTCATCGGTATTAGGATTCTGTGTGCTTCCCGGCTCCGAAACAGGCTTGTAGCCTGTCTCCGTTTTATAACGGAGAACTCCGCCTGCTGCCGTATCCGATACTACAGTACCGTCATCAATTACAACGATTCTGTGATTAAACTTTTTTACAAGATCATGCTCATGCGTAACCATTATTACCGTGGTTCCGTTTTCGTTTATGTGATTGAGAAGATCCACTATCTCATAGGACATCTCCGGGTCTATGTTACCCGTAGGCTCGTCGGCAATGATGGTATTCGCATTGTTTACAAGCGCTCTCGCAAGTGCGACACGCTGCTGCTCACCGCCCGAGATCTCATTCGGAAGCGAGCGTGCCTTTTCCTTAAGTCCGACAAGGCTCAAGACAAACGGCACTCTTTTACGTATTTCCTTTTCATTTGCACCTATAACCCTCATTGCAAATGCAACATTGTCATACACGGTCATGGTAGGTATGAGTCTGAAGTCCTGAAAAACTATACCCATGGTACGCCGAAAATAAGGAATTTCCTTATTTGTCATCTTGGTAAGGTCATAGTTATTTATCATAATGCTTCCGGAGGTGGGTACCTCCTCGCGCATTATCGTCTTTAGGAAAGTACTCTTACCGGAGCCGGATGCACCGACAATAAAAACGAACTCTCCGCGCTCAATACGAAGGTTGACATTTTTCAGTGCTTCCGTACCGTTATCGTACTTTTTGTAAACATTTTTAAACTCTATCATCTGTTACGCACTGCTCCTAAAAATGGTCTGTTATTCATCTGAAGTCAATTTTTCAGTTATTTTTCAATTATCTTTTTCTCCGAAAAGTCGTGTTTTAAAAAACACAAAAGACTGTATGGGCATAAGAACACCTATACAGTCTATAGTATACCATATTTAATTATAGTTTGTAACCCTTTTGTAACCGGTTTCTGAATTTTGTGCTTTTGCACAAAAGCCGACACAATATTTAGTATTTTTTATCAGAATTTTGTCGGATTTGCGTCCAGATATTTCTTTACCATAAGGGCTACCTTAAATACGATGGCATCATCAAACTCACGAAGGTCAAGTCCTGTAAATTTCTTTATCTTTTCAAGTCTGTAAACCAAGGTGTTTCTGTGAACAAAAAGCTTACGTGATGTCTCAGAAACGTTGAGGTTATTTTCAAAGAATTTTTGAATGGTAAAAAGTGTTTCCTGATCAAGGTTCTCTATAGAGCCTCTTTTGAAAACCTCCTGGAGGAACATCTCGCAAAGGGTTGTCGGAAGCTGATAAATAAGACGTGCAATACCCAGATTATCATAGCTTACTATGTTTTTCTCGGTATCAAAAACCTTTCCTACCTCAAGTGCAACCTGAGCTTCCTTTAAGGATCTCGAAAGGTCACGGATTCCTACAACAGTCGTGCCTATTCCCACAAGCGCGTTGCTGTAGAACTCGGTCGAAAGTGCGTCAGAAATGGAATGAGCCAGCTTTTCAAGGTTCTTCGGCTCGATATTGTTACGCACCTCTTTTACAAGAGCGATATCCGTCTCATTTATGTTTATAACAAAGTCCTTGTTCTTGTCCGGGAAAAGATTCTGTATGACGTCGAAAACAGACGCGTCCTCATGTCCCGTAATCCTTATGAGAAGAACAACACGTGTTGCATCATTGTTGAAGCGAAGCTCACGTGCCTTTACATGTATGTCACCCGGAAGGATGTTATCAAGAATAACATTCTTTACGAAGTTACTCCTGTCATATTTTTCATCATAAAACTGTTTTATACTTGAAAGTGAAACAGAGAGAATTCTTGCGTATTTTTCGGCAAGGTCGTCTTCACCGTCAACAAAAACAGCATACTCATGGCGTAAATGAGATCCAAAGGTCAGATAAGTCACACCGTCAAGGCAAACCGCATCATTTGTCGAAAAGATGTCGGATGTGTCAAGAGGTATCTGACCGCCGATTCGCTCAAGCTCACTGCAAGAGATGATTGAACCGGTTTCGTCAATCACACCAACTGTTCTGTCAATCGCGTCGCGCATCTGGTGAATGACTCCCTGAAACAGTCTGTTGGACATATACTCAAAACCCCCAGTGATTTGTATAGTAATTACTGCTGTTTGTACTTTTTGTGCAAAATGTTAGAGCAATTTCTTATACATTGTACACAATAACTCAACAAAATGCAACTTTTTTCGTCAGATTTTATACAAAAATATACAAAATAACTACAATAAATATGTGAAATCGTGTCAATATGCACTATTCAGGTGTTGGTAATTTTCAACAATTCGTCTTGTGTTAATTCTCTCATTTTACCGGGCTCCAATGCAATATCTAGTGACAGTCCACCCATTTTTACACGTTTAAGTTCAAGCACCCTGTTCCCTCTCGCGGCAAACATACGCTTGATTTGGTGGTATTTTCCTTCGCAGATTTTTACCTCTGCAACTGCCTGTCCGACAAGTTTGACTGCAGCAGGCAAGCACTCGTATCCGTCCGAAAGCGTTATACCTGCGGCAAAAGCGGAGATATCCTCCTCGGTCAAGGTCTTTTCAAGCGTCGCGATATATGTTTTTTCGATATGGTTTTTCGGCGACAATATGCGATGTGCAAAATCTCCGTCATCGGTGAGTAAAACAAAACCCGTGGTGTCCGCGTCAAGTCTTCCGGCAGGAAAAAGTCCGGGTCGTTTAAGGTTGTCCGGAACAAGGTCAAGAACCGTTTTGTGCATTTTGTCATCCGTTGCGCTGACCACGCCCTTCGGCTTATTTAATATATAATATACATACTTTTTATAAGAGAGAGCCTGTCCGCCTACTACAATCTCAGAGGTCTCCGGAAAAATCTGCATATCACACGATGCCGCAACAGCTTTGTCAACCGTTACAGCTCCGTGTTTTATCAGTTTTTTTACATCGCTCCTTGAAAGTGATGTCTGGGATGAAATGAATTTATCAAGCCGCATTTTCTTTCACCTTAAAGCCGTGCATAAAGCCGTCGAGTTCAACCGAGCAGATATCACCGCCTATGACATTGCCGTCACAGACAAGAATATTTGCCCGAATACACCCGGAATTCCCGGCATAGCCCGGATAGTTTTTTATCTCATAGGTCCAGCGTTTTACCCTGGTGCCCTTGTATTTTTCAAGATCAAAACCCTGCTTTTTCTGTATATCATTGTACGCCTTATACGTTTCGTCAAATTCGGTGGGAATGATTACCTCCGCAACCTCGAGAGGATCCTCGGATACCTCCCATCCGAACTGCGAAAGAAAAGCCACACGTTCCTTTGTGTCTGACGCCTTGAGAACAATACCGTTCATATTTGATACATCGCCGGTGGCAGTACTCACTCTTGCAAGTATGATTCCGGCTACGATGCCGACCGCCGCAAGAATAATAACCTTAGCGGTTTTTGAGTTTACTGAAAACACAAACATAAATATCACCCTGTAAACTCTATGCAAAAGTCTTGAAAATTATGACCCGGCTTCCCTTAAAAAAGGAGCGGCACACGCAAGGTGCGCCGCGTAGTAGCTGTAATTATAACCTGAACAAATCAGAGAAAGAATTCTTCATCCGGTACTATCGGGGTGTCGCTGAGCGGTACGTCTATAATGCTCGGCTTCGGCATGATGACCTCTATGTCATTGTCCTCGGTTACGTACTGCGAAGACGGGCGTTTCTTACCGTAGGTGCTCTGACTGTTCCGTTTCATGTTTTCCGTGTGCTTTCTCTCTGATTCGGCACGCTTTGAAGAGACTGCCGAGCCCTGTGCACGGCGCTGTCTGTCCGCACGCTTTTGAGCCTGTGATGAATTCTTTGCGGCAGCCTTAAGACTGTCCTGAAGCTTCTGTATCTCATTCAGACTCTTTGCAACCCTGTATTCGGTTTCATTGACGAGCTCGTCCACATATTTGCTCGCATTCATCTTAAGGTCATGCGACCACTTTGCAGCCTCATCCATTTTGCTCTGTGACTTGTACTCTGCTTCCTGCTCAAGTCTTTCGGCACGGGTTTTTGCCTCCGTAAGGATGTTTTGTGCCTGTTCCTTTGATTCGCTGAGGATGCTCTGAGCCTGATCCTTTGCTGCGGCAAGAAGCTTCTCCGCCTCTTCCCTGAGAGCCCCTGCCTCCGCCTGCGCATGTTCTGTAAGATTCTTTGAAGCGGTCTTTGCCTCTTCAAGGATGTTTTGTGAGGAAACAAGCTTGTCGGCCTCTGTACGCGCACTGTCAAGAATGCTCTTTGCCCTCTCCTGTGCGTCTTTTATAAGTTCCTCGTTTCGCCTGTTGGTTTCAACGTCGTTTTCGCGTGCTCTGTGCTCCGCAGCAGCAAGAAGATCACGACTTTTTATACGTGCATCCTCTATTATCTCCTCTGCTTCACGGTTTGCTCTGCTCATTATCTCACGTCGCTCGGATGCGAGAATACGTGCCTGCTTCACTTCCTCGGGAACACTAAAGCGCAGGTCGTCGATGACTGTCTTCAGGGCTTCAACGTCAACAGTCATTCTGTTTGAAAAAGCTTTTCCTTTTCCGTCCGCAAGAATATCTTCCATCTCATCGAGGAGTTCTTCTATCTGAGCCACGTGAATCAGTCCTTTCTTAAATGTTCTTCAATATCATGTAAAACCGGCGGGGGAACAAAATCCGATATGTCACCGCCGAGTTCACCTATCTGTCTTACAAGGCTTGAACTTAAAAACATGTTTTCGGCCTTTGTCGCAATGAATACGGTTTCAAGTTCTTGGTTGAGACGTCTGTTTCCGAGTGCCTGCTGGAATTCGTTGTCAAAGTCCGAAAGGGCACGCAAGCCCTTTACAACAACCTGCACACCGTTTTCCCTCGCGTACTCAGCGAGAAGTCCGTCATATGAGGTAACTCTTACGTTTTCGAGGTGCGTGGTACTCTTCTTTATAAGCTTAACACGGTCTTCAACGGTAAAAGAGTTATTTCCTTTTTTTCTGTAGTTTGTCATAACGACAACTATAACGTTATCAAACAACTTTGAAGCTCGTTCAATGATGTCAAGATGTCCGTTTGTTATCGGGTCAAAGCTGCCCGGACAAATGGCTGTAATCATCAGTCGTTCTCCTCTCCGTTTCTGTAGACAGTGAGTTTTATCTTTCCGTATCTGTACTCCTTGTGAAGCTTAAACCTTCCCACTTTTTCGGGAAGGACTTCCTCTCTTGCGGTTTCGCAGATGATAACTCCTCCGTCTGACATCCTTTGCGTGAGAGCAGGAAGCACGGAAACAACAAAATCCTTTCTGTAAGGAGGGTCGAGAAAGGCAATGTCAAATGTATCCCTTGTCGAATTAAGGAAGCTTAAGGCGTCCTCATTTTTTACCGTGGCACGCTCGGAAAGCTTTGTATGCTTAAGGTTTTCATTTACAACGGCAACCGACTCTCTGCTGTTATCAACAAAAGCGGCAACAGACGCGCCTCGGCTTAAAGCCTCTATCCCGAGTTGTCCGGAGCCTGCAAAAAGGTCAAGCACCCTCGCACCCGGAACCTCAAACTGTATGATATTGAAAACAGATTCCTTGACCTGGTCGGTTGTGGGACGTACTTCAAGTCCCTCAAGAGTTTTGAGCTTCATCCCTCTTGCTGTACCCGTAATAACTCTCATCATTAAACTCCGTGTTTCGACATAAAATTCAGTATATTATACCATTATACGCCCTGATTTGTAAACTGTCTCTTGTTGTAATAATAGCCAATCTTACTCCGAAAAAAACGCTTTAATATGGACACCATCGGCAATGCCCAGGCCCGGCGTCGCGGCAAGCTCGTCAACGGATGCCCGTTTTATCGCGTCTATGGTTTTAAACTTTTTCCAAAGAGCCTGAGCTTTTTTGGGTCCTATGCCCGGTATGCCCGTAAGCTCGCTTGTTTTTGAGGTTTTCGCGTGCTTCTTACGATGATAGCCTATGGCAAACCTGTGAACCTCCTCCTGAATACCGGAAACAAGAGTAAAGACCTTTCGCTTGCTGTTTATCGAGATCTCTCCGCCGTCACACGAAATAGCGCGCGTCCTGTGTTTTCCGTCCTTTACCATTCCGAAAACAGGAATGTGAAGCTGATATACTTCGAGAACGGAGAGTGCAACGTTTACCTGACCCTGTCCTCCGTCCATAAGAATAAGGTCCGGCAGACGTGCAAAGCCGTCCTCCTTACCCTCATCCCTGTCCTTGAAATAATGCTCAAACCGGCGTGTCAGAACCTCCTTCATAGCTCCGTAATCGTCTCCGCCGACAGCTTCTTTTATTATGAATTTTCTGTATCCCGCTCTGTAGGGCTCGCCGTTTTTAAACACAACCATTCCGCCGACCGAATCCGCTCCGGCGGTGTGAGAGATATCGTAAGATTCGATAAACTCCGGAGCCTTACTGAGTCCCAGCAGCTCGCCGAGCTCGATAACCGCCGTGTTTGATTTTTTTCTGTGTTTTTTCTCTGCTATCGCCTCGTATGCATTGTTTTTTGACATACGGACAACCTCTGCCTGATTTCCCTTTTCGGGAACGCTGATAGTAACCTTTTTACCCAGTCTTTCACCGAGCCATTTCATTATAAGTTCCGTGTCGTCACACTCACCGTCCGTAAAGATAAGCGGAGGTATGTCATCATGGGCGATGTAAAATCTCTTTATAAAATCCGCTCTCGTCATACTCAAAGTCTCGGAAATATCCGTAAAATGATTTTCACTCTGAGAAAGCTTTCCGTCGACAAAGCGAAGTACATTGAAGCAGATTACGTCATCGTCGCGTGCAAGCGCAAAAACGTCCTTTGTCTCCGTTCCGCAAAGCAAGACCTTCTGCTTGTCGGAAAGCCGCCTTATCGCCGAAATCCTGTCCCTTGTCTCTGCAGCCTTTTCAAACTCAAGGTTCTCAGAGTAGGACTCCATTCGTTTTTCAAGCAGCTTGAGATACTCCTTTGTATCTCCTTTGAGAAATTCTATAGCATCATTTACTGCGGCGTCATAGTCTGCCTTTTTAACGCGTCCCGTACAGGGCGCCATACATTGCCTCATATGATAGTTAAGACAGGGACGGTTGTTCACGCTGCCGCACGGAAAGCTTTTGTTGCACTGCGGAAGTTTAAAAATCTTGAGTGCCGCGTCAAGTGATTCCTTTACGACAAAGCCGCTCATGTACGGTCCGATATACTGCGAGCCGTCATCAACCTTCTGCTTTGCACTCTTAAGCCTTCTCCACGGCTCATTTGTTATCTTTATATAACTGTATCCCTTGTCGTCCTTCAGAAGGATATTGTACTTCGGCTTATACTGTTTTATAAGGCTGCACTCAAGAACAAGCGCCTCAAATTCGCTTCCGGTGAGGATATGTTCGAAATCATATACATTTTCAACCATCCTGCGCACCTTTGTCGTATGGTTGTTCTGGGAGCCGAAATACTGGCTAACCCTGTTTTTGAGAAGCTTCGCCTTCCCGATGTAAATAATCTCACCATCGGAATTTTTCATGATATACACCCCCGGCAAAAGCGGCAGGCGCATGGATTTTCCGCGAAGGTACGAAAGTCTCTCATTCGGCATATACTCACCCCCTTATTTATCCGTAAGAAAACAATCCATAAAGCAGAAAACAAACCGCAAAAGAGCTTGGCTGTAAAACAAAAAGCACACCGCCGGAGTATATCAGCAGTGTGCCCAATTAAAGCGATTAAAATTATTCTGCAAAACCTGATTCAACGAGAGCTACAAGAGCTTCAACTGCCTCTTCTTCATCTGAACCGCCGGCCATGATACGGATTTCCGTTCCGCCCATGATACCGAGTGATAAAACACCGAGAAGTGACTTGGCATTTACTCTGCGCTCATCTTTCTCAACCCATATAGAAGACTTGAACTCGTTTGCCTTCTGAATGAAAAATGTTGCAGGACGAGCGTGAAGTCCTACCTGATTCTGAACCTTAACGTCTTTTACATACATAATAATTCCCTCACAAATAATCAAAATAGTTAGAAAAAATTATAGTGATTTTTCAAATTGCTATCATTATAGTCACAAAACTTCACATAGTCAACGAAAAAAAAAATATTTGTCCCAGATTACAAACTTCGACATAAAATCACCGAATGTTTGTGAATTTTTCACAGTTTTTTTCAACAAAAAAGGCTTGCAAAAAGCGTTTTGTTCATATATACTGTTGAGTTATTTTTTTCGTGAAAAAACAGAAGCACGTAACAGGCGGTTACACCGTGCGTTTATGTCCTTTTCTGTGTCTGTCGTTTTAAGAGGTCGGGTCTTTCTTCAAAAGATCGGGTCTCTTTAGTTTTGTCCTTTCAAGTGACTGCTCATCCTGCCACCTTGCTATGTTCTCATGATGACCGGAGAGAAGAATTTCCGGCACCTCTTTGTCACGCCAAACGGCCGGTCTCGTATACTGCGGATACTCGAGAAGTCCGTTATAATGGCTCTCTTTAGTATATGCATCATCATTTTTAAGGACACCCGGAAGCATCCTGCACACGCTGTCACACAAAACAAGCGCCGGAAGCTCGCCTCCCGTCAGGACGTAGTCACCGATTGATATTTCCTCGGGGCACAATTCATCGATAACCCTCTCGTCAATCCCCTCATAGTGTCCGCAGAGAATCGCCAGATTATCCAGCCTTGAAAGCTCTTTTACACGCTCCTGCGTGAGTGTTTTGCCCTGAGGCGTCATATAAACAAGATGATACGGCTTGTTTCCGTTATCGGTGAGTGCCGTATAGCACTTGTAAACAGGCTCTGCCTGCATGATCATTCCCGTGCCGCCGCCATACGGCGCATCGTCAACACGGCCGTGCTTGTCATCGGTGTAGTCCCTTATGTTATGGCAATTTATCTCCACACAGCCCGCCGCGCGGGCTCTGCCTATTATACTTGTGTAGAGAACGGTTTCACACATCTCCGGAAAAAGCGTCAGTATATCAATCCTCACGAACCTCATACTCCTCTCCGAAAATACCCGGTATCGGTGTTATAAGAGCGACACCGTTTTCGACATCCACTTTTTTCACAATTTCCGGTATAGACGGCAGCAGATATAATCTTCCGTCATTTTCGATATGCCATATGTCCGATGCACCCGAATTCGTCACGTCCTTTATAACGCCGTAAGTCTTTTCGGCGTCATCGGCGTCACGCACGGTACAGCCTATAAGCTCTGCTATAAAATAGCGCCCCGCAGGAAGCGGTGCATCCTCTCTTTTTACATATACCGTTCTGCCGCGAAGGGCGTTTGCCTTATCAGTGTCGTCAACGCCCTCAAGCGTCAGAAGCATGACATTTCCGTGCGGCCGTGCAGACAGGACGCGACGCTCGTCGGCGCCGTCCTTCTTCAGATACACACGTGTGAAGCTTTTAAAAAACTCGGGGCTGTCACACCAATACTGAACTCTGAGTTCGCCCTTTATACCGTGTGTACTCACTATTTTTCCGAGCTCAAGATAAGAAAGAAGCATGCTTTCACCTCAAAATCCAAAACAGGGCAAGCTTTGAAATACGTTCAATGCTTGCCCTCTTCTTTTGCGTTTAAAATCAATGATCAACCTGGTCTCAGTCGATTTCAACTGCTATGTGAGCGTCCTGCTTATTTGCAGTCGCACGCATAACGGTACGGATAGCCTTGGCAATACGGCCCTGCTTTCCTATAACTCTTCCCATGTCATCAGGAGCAACATGGAGGTGGAAAACGGTTACACCGTTTTCGTTGGGCTCGTCAACATCAACCGTAACGGCTGACGGGTCATCTACAAGACCCTGCGCAATTGCTGTTAATAATTCACGCATACCTTAAAGCCTCCCGATTATTTTATAGCTCCGCTCTTCTTGAGAAGTGCACGAACTGTGTCTGTAGGCTGTGCGCCGTTAGCAATCCACTGCTGAACCTTCTCGTCATCAACCTTGAGAACTACAGGATCCTTTGTGGGATCATAGTAACCGATTTCCTCGATGAAACGTCCGTCTCTCGGGAAACGTGAATCCGCTACTACGATACGATAGAAAGGAGCCTTCTTTGCACCCATTCTGCGAAGTCTGATTTTTACTGCCATTTTTAATTCCTCCAAAAAGATTTAATGTACAAAAGTATAATTAGTACTTGTAATTTGCAAAGATTATAAACCGAGTTTACTGAAATCAAGTCCGTTAAGGTCATTCGGATTCATGTTCTGACTCATGCGCTTCATGGCCTTTCTGGATTTTTTACTGTTCATCTGCTTAAACATCTTCTGCATCTGCCTGTACTGAGAAAGAAGCCTGTTGACGTCCTCAACCTGCTGACCGGCACCCGCTGCTATTCTGCGTTTGCGCGACGGATTGATGATGTCGGGATTTTCCCTCTCCTTTGGTGTCATAGACTGAATAAGAGCCTGAAGCCTGTCAAACTGCTTTTCGTCTACTTCGATATCTTTAGCCTTGTTTCCTATACCCGGAATCATTCCGAGTAAGTCCTGCATGGGTCCGAGCTTACGCACCTGCTGCAGGTTGGAAAGAAGGTCATTAAGATCAAACTTGTTTTTACGAAGCTTGCGCTCAAGCTCAAGCGCCTGCTCTTCGTCAAACTGCTGCTCTGCCTTTTCAATGAGAGAGAGCATATCTCCCATGCCGAGGATACGCGAAGCCATTCTGTCAGGATGGAAAACGTCAAGGTCATCAAGCTTTTCACCTGTACCGACAAACTTTATGGGCTTGCCCGTAATGGCTCTTGCGGAAAGCGCCGCACCGCCTCTCGTGTCACCGTCAAGCTTTGTGAGTACAAGACCGTCAAGCCCAACGGAATCATTGAATGCAGACGCAACATTTACAGCGTCCTGACCGGTCATGGCATCCACAACAAGAAGTATCTCATGCGGATGTACCGCGGCCTTTATGTTCTGAAGCTCTTCCATGAGTGCTTCGTCAACATGAAGTCGTCCCGCCGTGTCAAGAAATACGTAATCGTATCCCTGGTCCTTCGCAAGCTTTACGGCTTCTGTCGCTATAAGAACGGGATCCTCCTGTCCTTTTTCAAAGACCGGAACCCCGACCTGTTCACCTACAACCTGCAACTGCTTTATAGCAGCCGGTCTGTAAACGTCGCAGGCTACAAGCAGCGGCCTGTGTCCCTCACTCTTAAGACGTTTTGCAATCTTTGCGCAATGTGTTGTCTTACCGGAGCCCTGAAGACCGCACATCATGACGATGGTCGGCGGATGCTGGGCAACTGCGAGTCTCGTCTGCGTACCGCCCATAAGTTCCGTGAGTTCTTCGTTTACTATCTTAATAACCATCTGCGACGGTGTGAGGCTTTTCATAACCTCTGCGCCGATGGCTCTTTCCGTTACGGCTGCGGTGAAGTCCTTGGCCACCTTGTAGCTTACGTCAGCTTCCAAAAGTGCCAGCCTTACTTCACGCATGGCCTCTTTTACGTCTGACTCTGTAAGGGAGCCTTTACTCTTCAGTCTTGCAAACGCGGCTTCCAGCCTGTCTGACAATCCTTCAAATGCCAAGAGTCTTCACTCCTTATTCTGATAATTGCTGTACGATGAGCTTTATCTTCACAACAGATTCGTTTATGTCCCTCGAAAGACCCGTACGCATGTTGTGATCGTTTATCTCCTCCGCACACTCGAGTATCTCTTCCAGGCCGCTACGCATTTCCTCAAAGCGTTTTGCAAGTCCGAGTCTTGACTCCATCTCGTAGAGCTGACTCTCTGCACGCTTTATGGCGTCACGCACGCCCTGTCTGGTTATTCCTTCGTTTTCGGCGATCTCGGCAAGTGACAAGTCGTCGTTGTAATAATACTCAATGAACGCTCTTTGCTTTTCTGTGAGCATGTCACCGTAAAAGTCGAGCAATACGTTTATAACTTCAAAGTTCTTTGCCACGTCCAAAATCACCTCTCATTTAATTTCCCCAATGTAAAGTCAACTTCTTTACACTCGTGTATTATACTTATAAACGTCTCCCGTGTCAAGTCTGTTTTTCTTGTACTCATGCATATTTTAAGCGTTTTTTAGCCTCTCTTTTTCAGCAAAAATCAACAACTTGTGTAAAGTGATTTGCTTTACACAAGTTGTTGGGTGAAATATTGCAATTTCGCAATCATAAATAATATTTTATTCCGTTTTCAACTTTTCTCTCAATGCTTCCTGCAGAACCTGTGAAAAGTTGACACCCGCCTGTTCAGCCTCAGAATTTAGCCACGACGGTATTGACAGTGTTTTCTTTACTGCACGGTTTTCATGTCTCTTTCTGTAATCATCCGTGTCGGCAACAATCAAGTTTACAAATTGATTCTTTTCAACAGATTCAATTTTTTTCGGTTTCGGAATATTTTCTTTTTTATTTTCCGCATCCCATAACCACATTGCCATCGCATCTGAAGCCATAAATATTGTTTCTGCAAGATCACTTCCACATGTTATACATCCGGGGAGATCCGGCACCTCAACACTGTATTCATCATTTTCAAGCTTTGTAAATATTGCCGAGTAAACATATTTCACTTTTGATTCCTCCAATCAATTCCGGCACATTTTAAGATGCCTCTTGCCGTATATTCATTTATTTCAGTATGTCTCGGAATTGTCAATTTAACTCCGTGTACGAATTTGTTGGTGGCAATGTCGTGGTTTGCACCCGGAGCAATTTGCCATCCGTGTTTAATCAATATGCGTTCCAATTCCCTCTTTTTCATAGTTACCAATCCCTTAAAATTATAATACGTAATAATACGTAAGTCAATATATTTGATAATCGATTAGTAACATAAAAAAATAAACCTTTCAATACCTTTGCGACAAACGGTCACAAAATCGGTATGAAAGGTTTTAATGTGTAAAAAGTATATCAGCCGCCGGATGTTACAAGGTAGGGCTGGAGTGCACGTGCAACACTGAGTGCGGGCATTGTCTGAAGCCATACATGACCCGGTCCCGTAATAACGGTGTTGAAAAGGCCTTCACCGCCGAAGATGATATTCTTTGCACCGGAAATAGTTCTGATATCCATGGAGCATGTGGTTGACATGGCTGCAAGGTATCCGCTGTCTACGACAATCTGCTGTCCCGCTTCAAGCTCATACTCCACAACGTGACCGTCAAACTCAGCAAATGCGAGGCCGTTGCCCGTTACCTTCTGAAGTATAAAGCCCTCTCCGCCGAACAAGCCCGCTCCGAATTTCTTCTGGAAGAAAACTGAAAGGCTTACACCGTCGGTTGAAGCGAGGAAAGAACGCTTCTGGAATATGTAATCATGCTCGGCATCAAGTCTGAAAACCTTTATCGACCCCGGAAAGCTGGATGCAAAAGCAATCTCACCCGGTCCGCCCTGCGCGGTGTAGATATTCTGAAACAGTGCCTCTCCCGAAAACATCCTTCCGAATGCTTTTCCGAGGCCTCCGTTTGACGATGTATCCATGCGCATATTTGACGACATCCATGCCATAGATCCGCTTTCTGTTATCATTCTCTCGTTTTCTTCAAGACTGCAGAGAACAACCGGTAAGGTTTCCCCTAAGATTTTGTACTGCATAAAACTTCCTCCATTACTTAAGTTTTACTATAGTAACTCCGTCCTCGCCCTCCCCGAAGGTGCCGAGGCGAAATTCCTTCACCTGTGGATGCTTTGAAAGATACTGCTTCACGGCTTTTCGCAGCACGCCGGTACCCTTACCGTGAATCACGGTAAATTCACCGATACCGCAGCGTGCCTGCAGGTCGATAAAGCCGTCAAGCGCGTGGATAGCTTCGTCCGAGGCCATACCACGCAGGTCGACAGAGGTCGCGACCTTCATGTCTGACTTTGAAGATATATTTTTTGAAACACCTCTGCCGGAGGGTCGCGACCGCATACCCTTTGCCGCGTTCCTAGCCGCCTTGCCCTCCATGAGGCGAAGATTCGATAACTCAACACGGGTTTTGAGAATACCGCTCGTAACTTCAACCATACCTTTTTTATCCGGCAAGGCGGAAACGGTCGCTGTTGTTCCGAGATCTGCTATGACAACCGTATCACCGACCTCAAGCGGCCGCGGCAAAACGTAGTTTTCGTCCTGCGCCAACGCAATTATGGGATTGGTTATGTCGTCAAGCTCACCCTCGTGTCGTTTTATAACACCCTTTGCCTTTGCGGAAAGAGCAGAGAGATCATTTTCTTTTTTCTTTTCCTTTTTAAGTTCTTCGATATCATCAAGGAAGTACGCGGCTTCCCTTTTAGCGCGCTCGACAATCTTCATTGCCTCGGAGCGTGCTTTTTCAATCTCTTCGTTTTTGAGCCTTTCAACGCTGTCCATCAGAGCCTGCGCGGACTTCTTTGTCTCCTCTGCCTCAAGGTACTGCTCCTGAGCCCTTTGATGCTCTGTTTCCATCCTTGCGCGGCTTTCCTCAAGCTGTTCCACGACGTCCTCAAAGCGTGTGTTTTCAGCGGACATAAGTGCCCTCGCACGCTCGACAACGCCACAGGGAATTCCGAGACGCTCGGAAATAGCAAAGGCATTTGAACGTCCGGGAACACCGATAAGAAGTCTGTATGTCGGAGAAAGCGTATTTACGTCGAACTCGCAGCAGGCATTTTCCACCCGCTCTGTTTCAAGGGCATATGCTTTAAGCTCCGCATAGTGCGTGGTTGCGGCAACGGTTGCGCCCTGTGCATGAAGCTTTTCAAGAATAGCCATAGCAAGCGCCGCACCCTCGACGGGATCGGTGCCCGCTCCCAACTCATCTATGAGCACGAGCGAGCCCTTTTTCGCTTTATTCAATATATCTACGATATTGGTCATATGTGATGAAAATGTAGAAAGCGACTGCTCGATACTTTGCTCGTCACCGATGTCCGCAAAGATGTCCCGAAACACCGCTATTTTGCTGTTGTCTCCGCACGGAAGCATGAATCCGCACGCCGCCATAGCCGACAGCAGGCCTATGGTCTTTATGGAAACCGTCTTACCTCCGGTATTCGGTCCCGTTATGACAAGCGTATCAAAATCCTCCCCGAGCCGGATGTCCGTCTTTACAACCTTTTTCGGGTCAATGAGCGGATGACGTGCCCCGTGAAGATCCACTATACCCTCACCGTTCAGTATCGGCACGGACGCTTTCATGGCGTATGCCATATGAGCTTTGGCAAAAACAATATTCAGGTATACGGCAGACTCATAGGAAATCTTCATCGGCTCGTATATGGCTCCGACCTCGTTTGAAATCTCCGCAAGTATTTTTTCAATCTCCTCACGTTCTTTTCCGAGAAGCTCCTTTATCTCATTGTTCGCCTCAACGACCGACATCGGCTCTATGAAAACGGTTGCTCCGCTGTCCGATGTATCCTGCACAAGTCCCGCAACAGTCGCCTTGTGTTCACGCTTTACCGGTACGACATATCTGCCGTTTCGCATGGTGATTATGGCATCCTGAAGCGCCGTCTGATAGTGTGACGAGTGAATTATATGGTTAAGCTGATCACGAATCTTGCTCTCCTGCCTGCGAAGCGCCTTCCTTATGTCGGAAAGTTCGCGGGAAGCGGTATCCGCCATCTCATCCTCAGAGAGAATGCTCGTGAAAATCCTGTCCTCAAGATACTTGTCGGGTGCAAGCGAGCAAAAGTACCCGGAGAGCGATGTATCCATTCCCTCACACTGCGAATACCAGTCATCGAGACAGCGTATCGTGCGAAGTGTTCCTCCGACCGAAAGCAAATCCTTCATCGACAGGGTTCCCCCATTATTCGCAATGTGTAAGAGATTGTTTACATTGTGAAGACCGCCGAATGACGGCCCTCCGAATTTTGCAAGAAGCATATGCGCATCCACCGTCATGTCAAGAAGTCTCTGCGCCTCTGCGACATCGGTTTCGGGTTTAAGCGACAGAGCCATTTCACGTGCATCCTCACACGAGGTCTCAAGGCTCAGTCTTTCAAGTATTTTGTCAAAGTCAAGTGCTGCCAGATGTTTATCCATGGTTTCTCCGTTTAGTCTATTGATAAAATTCATTTTGGGAATAAATCGTTTGTGTTCTTGCTACAGGCTTTTGTAAAAATCAAGTGTATTGTAATTCCTTCCGGTCTGGAAAAGTGCGAAGCTTTCCGTGACGGTCGAGAGCTCGGAAAGTGCATTCGGTGCGAGAGTAAAATCGAACACCTTCTTCGGCTCGCTGTATATGATATGCCTCATTGCGGTAACGGCGCTGTAGCTCAGCGGACACTGTGAGGCATCAAACCCATACGCCGAAAACTCCTTGCTGCTCTGCGGCACGGAAGCGCCGGAGCCTTCCGAATGTCCCGATCTGTCACCCATACACGCCCTGCAGCAGATATCTCCGTTCCTTATGCTGAAATAAAAAAGGTCCGACTCAAACTCTCCGCATTCACGGCAGGCCACAAGCGAGGGCATGTATCCCGAAATTGAAAGACTTCGCAGTTCAGCGACAGATTTTACAATCCTCGGGTCACATTTTTCCTTCGATAGCAGGTAGATACTGTTGAGAAGCAATTTCAGCAGCTCATCACACTGTGCGCTTTCGGGTGCAAGCTCACCGAAAAGCTCTGCAAGATAAAAGGCAAGGCTCAGGTTCTCGATATTGGAACGCAAGTCGAAAAAAACCTCGCGCTCCGCCGCATGATTCACGTTATAGGAATCCCTGCCCTTATAGAACATAAAATCAGAGTATGCGAGAAGCTGCGTCCCGGCAAGATTTCTGTTCTTTATGGTTTTTCCTCCGGAAACAAAGGCCCTTATAAGACCGTACTGTCCCGTAAGCACAGTGATAAGGCGGTCGGATTCGCCGACATTCTGTTCTTTTATAACAAGACCGTCCGTCTCAATATGCAATCAAACCGCCTCCCCTTCACACAAGTTAATTATACGTACAAACCTCTGTCAATGCAAATATTTTAACATATTGAGACCTTTCAAACCTGATTTTCGACCGTTCATTGCAAAAGCATTGATTTTAAAATTTATTCGGATATATTCAAGTAAAAAAAAGTATTGACAAAGATAGGATATATCTAATATTATGTTTATAGGATATATCCTATATCAGTAGGGGTATTCCAATGAATTTTGAAATTATTTTTTATGAAGAAAACGGAAAATCACACATAGCCGAATTCCTCAATACACTCGATAACAAGCTTTTAGCAAAAGTTCTACGAAACATAGATTTGCTATCCGAATATGGAAATTCACTCGGAATGCCATTTTCAAGGTATATAGGAAATGGCATTTTCGAGTTAAGAACAAAAGGAAAAGACTCGATAATAAGGATATTATATTTTTTCAGCCAGGGAAAAAATAATCATAACAAACGGATTCGTTAAAAAGCAGCAGAATTTGCCTGTTGATGAATACAGAAAAGCCATAAATCTGAAAGAAAAATATATAAAATTGCAAGGAGGAAAAGATGAATGAGATACAGTGACTTTCTTTCCGAAAAAATGAAAGATGATGAATTCAGACATGAATACGAAAAGCTACAGCCTCAGTACGAAGTAATCAAAGCGCTGATTGAAGCAAGAAAAAGTATAAATATGACGCAACATGAATTGTCGATGAAATCCGGTATTGCGCAATCAGACATAAGCAGAATAGAAAGTGGCAACGGAAACCCTACACTCAAAATGCTCGAACGCCTTGCAGATGGCATGGATATGCATTTGAAGGTTGAATTCGTTCCAAACAAATAATAATTGTTGCAGAGATAAAATGAAACACGGACGGGGGAATGCGATATGCATTCCTGCGTCCGTATTTTTTATTCACTGACTATTTTGTAGTATGTCCTTGCAGTAACAGCGTAAACAATTGTATAACAGATTGCGTATACGACGATTGTTATACACGCACATATAAAAATCCCGTAGCATATGACGTGTAACGTCTGTTCACTATGAACCCAATATTTGCAAAAGCATTTATTCTCCGCTGTCAAGTCCGAAATTGTGGATAAGACCTTCCCTGTCACGCCAGCCCTCTTTGACCTTTACCCAGCACTGCAGGTTTACGTGGCAGTCAAAAAACTTTTCCATATCAGAGCGGGCGTAGGTGGATATCTTTTTAAGCATTTTTCCGCCCTTGCCTATCACAATTCCCTTATGGCTTTCGCGTTCACAGTAAATGGTGGCTTCAATATCTAAGATATCCTTGTCCTCACGTTCACGCATTTTTTCTATGCTTACCGCAATTCCGTGAGGAATCTCCTTGTCAAGGAGTCTCAGCATCTTTTCGCGTATGATTTCACCGGCAATAACACGCTCGGGCTGGTCGGTCAAAGTGTCATCGGGAAAGAAATGAGGGGACGGCTGAGCAAGTCCTTTGAGCTCTGTCATAAGTTCTGACAAGCCCTCGCCATTTACAGCACTTATGGGAACTACCGCCTCAAAATCATACTCGCCCCCAAGGGACGACATAACCTTTATAAGCTCTGTCTTGTCCGTCACGGTGTCAATCTTGTTTATCGCAAGAATCACGGGGATTTTCAGCGACTTAAAGCGATTGATAAGTTCTTCCTCCGTCGGGCTCAATTCCTCTGTCGGCTCAACAACAAAAAGGCACGCGTCAACGCCCCCGATACTGTCGAGCGTGGCACGTACCATATTTTCACCGAGTTTATTTTTAGGTCTGTGATAACCCGGAGTGTCAGTGAAAACCAACTGACACTCACCGTCGGTAAGCACTCCCATTATTCTTGTTCTTGTTGTCTGTGGCTTATTTGAAACTATAGCCACCTTCTGACCCAGCAATTTGTTGAGAAGTGATGATTTTCCAACGTTCGGTTTGCCTACTATCGCAACAAACGCTGTTGTGGTATCTGTCATTTATTCGTCTCCCATATAGTAGCTTCCGTCTCTCTTGAGTCCGAGTTCAGACAAAGCCTGTTCTTCCTTTTCTCTCATATGTAAAAGCTCAAGTCCGCCGTTCTCGTGGTCATATCCGAGAAGATGAAGCATGGAGTGAACTGTAAGGTATCCTACTTCACGCTGGAGGCTGTGCCCGTAGCGTTCTGCCTGCTCAATAGCTTTTTCTATAGAGATAACTATGTCGCCGAGCTGCGCTTCTCCGGTGTCAAGGTTTACGTCAAAGTTACCGTCGGAGCCGAGTGGGAAAGACAGTACATCCGTCTCCTTGTCGATGTTTCTGAAGGTCTTGTTAAGTTCCCGTATCTGTTCGTTGTTTACAAGCTTTACATCTACCTCCGCGTCCTTATCAAAGTCCTCCATGACAAGAACAGCTGTGCAGCAACGGCGTATAAGCATACGAAGACCTTTGGGGATCTTGATATCCTTCTGGTCATTTGTTATTACGACCTTGATTTTGTTTGCCATTTATTCTGCCCTCCGTTTTTTCGGCATACCGTTCATACGCCTTAACAATTTCCTGTACAAGGTGATGGCGCACAACGTCCTTCTCATCAAAACGAACGGTTGCGATACCATCGATATTTTTAAGAATTTTTATTACTTCTTTAAGCCCGGATTTCTTTCCGCCGGGTAAATCTATCTGTGTTACGTCTCCTGTCACAACAGCCTTTGAGCCGTTTCCGAGACGCGTAAGAAACATCTTCATCTGTTCGGAAGTCGTATTCTGAGCTTCATCGAGGATGATAAAGCTCTCGTCCAAAGTACGTCCGCGCATATACGCAAGCGGCGCAACTTCTATAGTTCCCTTTTCCATCTGCCTTTGAAAGCCCTCTGCGCCGAACATCTCGAAAAGGGCGTCATAAAGGGGTCGCAGATACGGGTCAACCTTCTGCTGAAGGTCGCCGGGGAGAAACCCGAGGCTTTCTCCGGCTTCAACAGCAGGTCTTGTGAGAATAATCCTGTTTACTTCATGGGCCTTAAAAGCCTTTACTGCCATGGCCACCGCAAGGTAGGTCTTTCCTGTTCCGGCAGGACCGATACCGAACACGACCGTGTTTTCACGAATTGCGTTGATATACCGCTTCTGACCTACGGTTTTAGCCTTGATGGGCTTGCCGCTCGATGTGATACATATACAGTCTGAAACAAGACGGGACAGTTCCGAAACAGAGCCCTGCTTTTCCATCTCGATTGCATAACGCACGTTCTGCTCTTTTATCTCTTCGCCGCGTGATAAAAGTTCCATAAGTCCGTCAAGCACGCCGGTTGCGGAGCTTATGTCCTTTTCGTCCCCGCTTATCTTAAGTACGTCACCGCGGAAAATCATCGTAACCCTGTACTCTTCCTCGATTATTTTCGAGTTTTCGTCAAGATTTCCGAAAAGCTGCTGAATCTTCTCCGCGTCATCAAAATGAATAATTTTTTCTGCCATCCGCTTGCCCTGCCATACTATGTTAAATTTCCATTTATACGCTAACATTATAATCTATTATTCATAAAAAGTTAATAGACATTTTAGCTAAAATTAACAGAATTTTATTGTGAGAGGTTCTTTTGTTGAAATTAAAATTTCTGTATATTGTGGTCTGTCAAGACTCTGTATACAAGAGTTCAGCCGTTTCACCGATATCCTCTACCATCGAAAAGTTCCCTATAAATGCCAATTTCCCATTGTCATCGACATTTACATCGCACTCCCTGATTGTTTCTATATCTGTGTTTTCACGAATTTCCCTGAGAAAAGCGTCAAAAAAAACGCTCTTTTTTCGTGTATCTCCGCACAGTCCGTCGCAAACCGCGTCTCCCATCACAAGCTCGTGATTTTCCGAGATGCAAACGGGGATACTCACTCCGTTCACATACGCTCTCTCCTCGTATTCGCTGCCGTACACGTATTCCTGCCCTTTTCTGAAAAAACGGCGGGGCGACGTATACCGCATCCCGAAAAAATCCAGCGTGTATGACCTTATTATCCTTTTTACATAAAAAATCTCAAAATCCTCATTCGGCGTGAAAGAGAGCGTACGTTCGGTTTTTGCAAAAACCTTTCCTCGCGCCGGACGGAGAACGGTAGTGCCGTCCTTGTAGGTTATAATACCGGAGATAAGCAAATCTCCCTTTGATACGGCGGCGTTTATCTGTTGCTCCGCCGTACCCTCATACACCTCGTACTGTGAGATCTGTCCGCCGTATTTTGCAATTATATTGCAGGGCTTTTCATCCCTTGCTATTTCGGGCGCCCTTACCCCCTCCCGTACTTTTATCTGCGCGACCGTACCCGAGATATTCAGAGAAACCCATGCAAGCTCCGGAATTTGTGCGCAGACACGATTCTCGACATCCGTTATATCTATCTTCTTTATCCTTGCACCGACCCTCACTCCGTTTTCCTCAAACGCCTTTATTATTTCATTCTCGTCTACATCTACATTGCCCTCAACATCTATGCTTAAAAGCATACCCGACAGAACACACAGAATTATGATAAAAATAATGAAACCTACCGCAAGCCCAACTCTGCTGCGCCTTTTGTAAATCATAAAAGGCAGTCCGCGCTTTTCGACTATATGCAGACTCATATCCGAGTTTTTTCTGACGGAGGGCATCCTTTTATAATCAGAAATTCTTACACCTGCATATATATTGCCGTTTTTTCTCGTAACGTCAAAAAGGTCTATGCCGTTTGCCCTGCATGAATCAAAAAATCGATCCGGAAATCCTCCCGATGCCTCAAACATAACATATCCGAAAAACAGTCTTAAGGCTTTTTGCGTAATATCCAAAATCATCACCCGGAATATTATATTGCAAATTCCCATACATTATGATTGGGAGGGATAAGCTGTCATGTTCGGACTTGAAATGAGTAACAAAAAAGAATTGTACATAAGCGGCTGCAAGGGAATTCTCGCCTACACCGACGACAGGGTGACGCTCGACACGGATGAGCTGGAGATAAGCATATTCGGCGAGAATATTTCAATGCTTTCCTACGCCGACGGAGAGATGTATATAAACGGAAAATTTCTGCGCATTGAATTTGAGCAAAAGGGTGAGGTCATAAAGTATGCAAGAAAAGACAACGTCAAAAAAGCCGGTTGAGGTCATAAAGACCACCCTTTTGCTCACCCTTGCAGCAATCACCGGAGTAGAGCTCATAACAAAAACCGGCATTATTTCAAAGGCCGTTACAGACGCCCTCTCTCTGTGTTCAAGGGCGGTGATTCCGTCCCTGTTCCCATTTCTTGTTTTTTCGTCGTTCATAGCAAAAACACCACTTCTTGAAAAGTTGGGTACACTTATGTCACCGACAACAAAAGCTCTATTCGGATTGTCCGGAAACTGCGGTCCCGTCATACTTATGTCCCTTATCGGAGGCTTTCCCGTAGGGCCTCACATGGCGGCGGAGCTTTGTAAGGAACAAAAAATCAGTAAAAAAGAGGCAGGACTACTCTGCCTCTTTTCCATAAATGCAGGTCCCGCTTTCGTTATAGGCACCGTAGGCTATTCCATGCTCGGCAGCATAAAAGCGGGAGTTCTTCTTTATACCTCGATGATCATCTCATCTCTTCTTCTGGGTCTTATGCTCTGCAACAGTTCAAGACTCCGGGGTACAGGCAAACAATTCAACAAACTGCAAAGCAATGTTAAAAATTCTTCACAAGACAGTATTCAAAGTCTTTCACAAAGCAGCCTTAATGCTCCGCAAAACAACTCCGCCACTCTTCAAAGCAACTCCAGTCCCTCTCAAAGCAACATTAAAAAATATTCGCAAAACAGCCTTAACACTTCGCAAGAGTATTCACAGGACAAAACAACTTTTCTTGAAGCGTTTTGTGCTTCTGTAAACGGCTCATCTGTTGCCATGCTTCAAATATGCGCTTATGTTGTGATTTTCTCGGCGCTGACAGCATTGCTTTCAGACCTGCCAAACATATTCAAGGCGTCCCTTGAGGTCACGGCAGGCTGTGCCATGCTCTGCGCCGAAGGCTCGGGAGCCCTTTTGCTCCCGAGTGTTGCTGCCATGCTGTCTTTTTGCGGATTCTGCGTCCATGCTCAGGTGCATGACAGCATCTCGGCAGGCGGCCTCACCTATTCAAAATTTCTCATCTCCCGTGTAGCCTGCGGCGGACTCTCTTTTCTCTTCTGCCGCGCCGCCTGCCTCCTGTTTCCGAATATCTCCGAGGTCTTTCTTTCAACGTCCGTACCTACATACGCCGACGTGTCTCTCTCCGCCGTCGCATGCGCCTCAATGCTCTTTATGTCAATTTTACTTGTACTCGACCTTGATATACCTAAAGACTTATGTTAAAATCTTGTCGTCAGTAAAAAAAAGAGGAATTGAAAATGAAAAAGCTTTTTAACTTCAACAAAATACCGGCATGCGAATACTGCTCATTCGGTCGTTTTTCTCCGGACGATGCAATGATTCTTTGCATAAAAAAGGGTATAATGATGCCGGGCTCTTCATGCTCATCATTCAAGTATGATGTCTTTAAGCGCAGACCCAAGGGTGAAGCAAAGATTTTCAATGACTATTCCGAGGACGACTTTTCACTTTAATTCATTTCCCCAACGGAACAAAAATTTTCAGGATGGTGTTTACCCATGTCAGTTTTCAGACCTTTTAAAGCAGTCCGCCCCATGCCGCAGTATGCAAGCCTTGTAGCCGCTCTCCCATACGATGTAATGACATCCGACGAGGCACGCGAAAAGGTTAAGGGCAACCCATACTCTTTTCTTCACGTTGATAAGGCGGAGATAGACCTTCCGAAGGATACGGATATTTATTCGGATATCGTCTATGAGACCGCAGCAAAAAATCTTAAAAGTCTTGAGACAGACGAGATATGCAAGCAGGATAACACACCTTGTTTCTACATATACATGCAAACTATGAACGGCTGCACGCAGACCGGCATTGTCGGATGCGCATCAATTGACGAGTATATCTCGGGAAAAATCAAAAAGCATGAACTTACACGTGCCGACAAGGAAGCCGACAGAATAAGACACGTTGACACATGTGACGCAAACACCGGTCCTATCTTCCTCACCTACAAGGGAAAAGATGAAATAGACCGTATCGTTGCAGAGTACAAGAAGCTTCATCTTCCGGTATATGACTTTGTGTCCGAGGGAGATATTGAAAATAAGATATGGGTCGTAAATGATGAGGCAACGGTTGCAAAGCTTAAAGAGTTGTTTTCCTCCGTTCCGGCACTTTACATCGCCGACGGCCATCACCGCTGTGCGTCCGCTGTAAAGGTAGGACAGAAGCGCCGCGTGGAAAATCCCGGCTACACGGGAGACGAGGAGTTCAACTTCTTCCTTGCAGTAGCATTTCCGAAAGACGAGCTTCGAATCTTTGACTACAACCGTGTAATCACCGACACAAACGGGCTTGACTTTTCAGAGTTTGTAGAAAAAATCAGCGAGAAATTCCAGATTGAGTCAACAGACAGTACCGAGCCGTACAGACCGGAGGCAAGACATACCTTCGGTATGTTCATAAACGACAGCTGGTACAAGCTCACCGCAAAGGACGGAACCTTTGATGAAAGCGATCCTGTAAACTCACTGGATGTATCCATTCTTCAAAACAACCTTATCTCCCCTATTCTCGGAATTGATGACCCGAGAACAGATAAGAGGATTGATTTTGTTGGAGGAATAAGGGGTCTTAAGGAGCTTGAGAGACGTGTTCACACTGACATGAAGCTTGCCTTCTCGCTATACCCGACCTCTCTCGACGAGCTTATAAAAATTGCGGACGCAGGCGCTCTCATGCCGCCGAAATCCACATGGTTTGAGCCAAAGCTTCTCTCCGGTCTATTTATACATAAACTTCACGACTAAAATCCATACAGTTGACATAAAAACACCTCAGAGTAATAAGCACTCTGAGGTGTTTTCTTTATCTGTACAAAAAAGAACTGACAGCATAATAATGTTATGCTGTCAGCTGAAGCTGTTTAATATGCTTACTTAAACCGCAAGGTGTTTAATCAACGAAAAAATGCAGGTGCATTTGTGTCGGCAAGCTTGTTGTCACTTGTTGAAGGACGCGCCTTGCTCTCCACCTTATGATTCACGCTTGTAACCTTGTGATCCTCGCGTATTTCATGAGTTCTCTTTGTAGGATCCGGCCATTCGATCTCTTTGATCTCTTTTTCGGTGTAAACGCCGTCCCAGCCGTTAAGGAGAAAGTCCATAAGGTCGGTTTTGCTTTCCGAACAACCTGACATGGCAAAAACCATAAATACTGCAAGAAGTGATACAAGTACACGTGAAAATATTTTTTTCATACTAAACTCCCCCTTAGTGGCGTGAACTCTTTAATTATTGTGTCACAAATTATAACACACTATTAAAAATTTGTCGAGTTTTTTGCTTTGTGGCACGCCCGACCGGAGTTGAACCGGTGGCCTTGCGAGTCGGAGTCGCACGCTCTATCCAACTGAGCTACGGGCGCAAATAAAGTTGTAATACTTAAAACACAACACAAATATTATATATAAGGAGATGATTAAAATCAATGAAAAACAGCGGTAACTTTGAAGATAAAATCAAAATGGCAAAAGATATAAGCGAAGCTCTCAAATCAGGAAAAAATCCCGCGCCGAATTCTGTCGGTCTTTCGGACGAAAAGATGAATAAAATAAAGAAAATACTGAATGACGAAAACGCTCTCAGGGAAATCATGGAAAGCGACACGGCAAAAGAGCTTCTGAAAAAATTCGGCAAGGAGTAGTTTTATATGGAGGACATAAGTGAGATAGTAAACAGTCTTTCAGGTGAAGATATCGACAAACTTAAAACGCTGGCAAACGACATCTTTGCCGGTGATAAAAAAGAGTCGAAAAAAAGCAATGACAATGTATCAAATCCCGGAATTGACGCAGAATCAGTACAAAAAATCTCAAGAGTTCTCAGCAGAATAAAAAACAATCCGCAAAACAGCACACGGACGAACTTCATAAACTCGCTTAAGCCTTTACTTTCCGACAGACGCAGAGAAAAGGCAGATGAAGCAATAAAAATGATGAATCTTTTTGAGATACTCCCCCTGCTTAAGGATTCCGGATTATTCAAACTTTGAGGTGACGCTCTATGGCAGATTACTCATACACAGACTTGCACGGCATGAGAGATGATGCCATAAGAAGAGTCAGAGAGATGCAAAGGCAGGCAATGGCGGTCACGGAGGCGGAAAAAGCTCCGCAAAACGCCGAGAAAAAAACAAAAGAAGCGACAAGCGACGACGTAAAAGCCACAAAAAAGGAAGCGATAACCGGCGAGACGCACAACTCACAAAAGGGACGGATAAACAATAAAAAAAGGCAGGGAAGCTCAAATCAAAAAAAACAAGCACAGTTAAAGGAAATACTTGAAAACAAGGAAATCAGTGAGGAAATGCTGCTTCTCTCTGTAGCCGCACTTCTTCTCAGTGAAAAATGCGATACTGTTTTAGTTCTTGCGATTATCTATATACTTTATGCCTGAAAAGGGAACGAGCCGTGGAAATCCACGGCTCGCCCTGCTCTTTCAAAGGAGATGATTTTAAGAAACTACAACTGTGCATGTATTTATTATCGTTATTAAACCTACTATAAGTGCATTGACAATTCCTGCAATATACGGGTTTTTACTGGACTTATAAATAACACGTGAAATAATTGTTGTCCCGAAAAGAATCAGAATTATCGGGAAAAGCCAAAGAACAAACATCGGATAGTTTGGATCTCCCATTGTCTTTTGATACCACATCATATGGTTTGTTGAGTAGTAGGTGATATACTGAATACTCGGAAGAATAATAGCCGGAGCTGCGTTAAACAAACCACAGATGATTGCATTGCCCCACTCTTTTCCGACTTTATTGAAATTGAATGAGTTCGTTGCAACAGAGCATGCGATATAGTATGTAAAGAAGAGAATAATATACGGAATATATTTGAGAATCGGAAGCTCAAAGGCCTTGATTGCAAGAGTCCAAAGTCTGAAATCTGCAAAGAAGAAATAATCTTCAACAAACACAAGTGCATAGGCTACGCCAAACACGATAATTGCCATAAGAGCGGTAAGGCCGAACTTCTTAAGAGGCATAACAACTCCGCGGTCTTTAAGATCAAATCCGTTCTTCTTGCCGTATGCGAAATAATAAACTATCATTGAAGCAATTGTGAACAGACCGCAAGCTGTCGACCAAAGTCCCAATCCCAATGCTTCTCCCTGTGCAACCTTTGCACCGTTTCCGAGAGCTACCAAAGGAAGGTAAACAAGACAACCAAATACAGCACCGAGTACAAGCGTACCGAAGAACCAAAGCTTGCCTTTCTTGTCTGTTTCCATCGGTTTTACAGGCTCGCTTGCACGAAGCGACTCAAATGTCGGAGTAAACAAAAGAAGCGTTGCAAAGGAACATATAAACATTGCAAACCCGATAACTCCGATAAAGTTAAACGCCTCTTTTACCTGCCATACCTGCTTTGTCGGCTCTATGGAATTTGGAGCACCCAAGGTTTTCTGGAAGAAATCGCATACATACGATTCTGACCTAGCCGAGAAATGAGACCATGGATGAATAATCGGAGGATTATAAACTATGCGAGTTGCCTCTTTACCGTCAACCGTCTCAGTATAATACTTGTAAGCTTCACGAGTTTCAGTAGGTGCTTTTCCGAAGTTTAAGAAGGATTGCGTTGACGGAGACTGCATATATGTGGGAGCAGTCATTACTGTTCCGTCTTCCTTGGCCCATTTTCCGAAAAACTCATCGTACATCGCCGAAATGACGCCAACATCTCTGCTGCCGTAAACGTTTGTGTAATTTCCGTCACCGTCAGCATAAATAGGCTCGTTACAATGAATAAGAACTGAAGAAACAAGCTGTTTCTCAGCTGCGTTATCTGCGAGAACAGCAGCATTACAGGACCAGCTTCCCATTGAGTGTCCCGTGATACCGATACGCTCGGTATCAACAAAAGGCATACGACTAAGAGCTAATACTCCCTGATAAACTCCGGTAGGAGCCAAGATGTTGAAATCCTTTATAACCTCTGAGTCACCGTGATCCGCCTGATCAATTGCAAGAACCACAAACCCACGACGTGCAAGTTCAACATAGTTAGCATCTGTCATTTCCTTGTTGTTGAGATACCCGTGGCTGGTTACAACCGCCGGTGCCTTATTCTCCTTTGTCGCACTATCCGGAATAAAGAGATATGCGGACATGGAGTAACCGTCATCCGTCTCAATGTTGAGTTCTTTCATTGTTACTTTACCGCCGTCTGTCTGAACAGCAGAAACAACCACGCCGCAAAGCAACATGAGTACGAGGGAAATACATAAAAAAATCTTTGCAAATTTCTTTGTACGTTCCATCTTTTTTCTCCTTTCAAATCTTTAATCTTACTTTTCTTTTTCTGAGTTTCCGCTCAGATTACTGTTCTATTCTAAACTAAATAGTTTTGTTTTACAATTATTTAGTTGCACAAATAACATTGTCATTTATTGTGCAATATATTGATTTTTGTGCTGAATCTTGTAATGAAAAAAAAAAAGTGATACCATAATCACCTATAGTTAATATGGAGGGTCTGTTTTGAATACTGCTTGGATAAAACATAGAGCAATCATCGCAGCGTATTACCGTTCCGCAAACGCCTACAGTGCATTGTCAAAAAGAAAAAACATGAGTGGAATGGGACTTACACCTGTTGATATGCAAATATTGGAACTGATAGTTGAACATTCTGACGAGAATCATAACATGAAATGGTTTGCAACAAGTTTGGGAGTAAACACAAGTGTTTTTACAAACAAAGTTAACGAACTTGAAAAAAAAGGACTTATAGAGAAATTCCATACCTCCACAAATAAAAAAAATATTATTCTCAAGGTGACAGAAACAGGTGAAAAAGAATATGCCCAATACGTTTCAAATGTTGCCCCAACTTTTAAGCCTATCTTCGACAACCTTGACAAAATATCTGAATCTGACCTCAAGATAATTGAAAAAGTCCTTACTTCCTGGGGTGACGGTCATTTGTCCGGCATAACAAAAGAAAAACCGGACCTCATTCCCTTAACTAAGAAGGACTAATACCTTTACCAAAAGAGTCATTGGTAGCACGTACTTATATACCATATGAAAATCAACAGTTAATACAAAAAGCAGGCGGTACACAAGTACTGCCTGCCTTTACTTTTATCGGAAGAATCAGTTTTCTTTTTTCTTTGCTGCTATGAAAGCGGCGGTTGAAAGAAGCGTTACCGCAATGACGGAGGCTACTCCCTTATCACCTGTCTGAGCAACTCTTTCGGATGCGATATCCTCTGCACTCAATGCCATGAAGCCGGCAGAAGCGCTGAGAGGAGTGCTGTCATCCGTAAGCATAAGATCATTTATGATTTCAACGTCCTCAAGCGTTTCCTCGGTGTATGCGTCAATTACGGGATCCGAGGCTTTTATCTCCTGAGAAAAATCCTTCTTTTCAGGGGTCTTCTTTTCGGATTCGTTGTTTGCGTCTGTGCTGCCCTTGAGCATACTGAGCATATCCCTGATGGCTGCCGTATCAATCGAAGACGCGTCCTCGCTCACTCCGCTGAACAGCTTAAGAAGCGTTGAGTAGGTTATGTCCTTATTTCCGTTTTCCGTTGCGGAGTTGTTTATAAGTGTTTGGATATCATTTATAACCTTATCCGAAACCTCAGCATTCGGATTTACTTCAAGTATGATAGCCTCAACCTTTTTATCGGTAATCCTGTCCTTTGAGCCGTTCTTAAGAAGAGCCATAAGCTTTGAAAGAGCGGTCATGTCAAGCTTGCCGTTTTGGCTGTTATTTGAGTCAAATATCTTCTGGAGAAGCTGTATAAACGGCTTTAAGTCATTGTCTATTCCGCCGTATGACTCTGTCTTTGATAAGTCGATGTCGTCAAGGTTTGTCTTTGACTCACCGAAAATAACGGGGTATGCGGTCTTTGCAAACACCTGACAACCGAGATCCGTGAGATGCGCGCCGTCGAGAGTATACTCCGGACGAAGTGCGCCGACTCTCTCGGGATTCGGATCCATCATACAGTCAAGATCTACCAGTCCGTTTATAACACCGTCCGTCGCCTGCTGACGAAGCCAGTTGTTTATCTCATTTCTGAAAGGCTCGATAACGGTTGTATATGTTTCATCCTTGATGTCGTCTCCGGTCAGGCCGAAAAGATTTCTCGTGTATCCCCTGCCCGGAGTTCTTGTAGCAAAATAAACCTCAAGGCCCTGAGCCTTTGACTTATTTATCATCTCGGAATAAGCAACCGTCATTTTGTCGAAAAGAGTATCAATGTCAAAGTCGGGGTAATCATCCTTCTTTGATTCACACATCGGGTGGAAGATGTCATTAAGTCCGACCTTTATAAGAACCTTCTTTACACCGGGCTGTGCGAGAACATCGTTGTCATATCTTGAAAGTGCGCTCTTGCCCATGATACTGCCTATAGTTCCTATACCGTCATGAAGAACCTCATTTCCCTTGATTCCCTGAAGAAGAATTCCGACATTCGTTATACCGTTTGCCTTAAGCATGGTTGCAAGCTTTAAAACGGTTGTATTTGTAGTTGTCGAGTCACCGAATACTACAACCGAATAAGCGTCGGGATTTTCATCATAGACATCAACGTTTGAGAGAACAGGAAGTATCTCATAAGCGCCGACGCTTAAGTTTTCCGCGGAAAGGTCAATATTTGCAGGTGAGACATATTTCTCGGTCTGATTTCCGGCACCCACAAAGGAGTGACCGTTTATAAGACCTACCGTGCTGAACTCAGAAACATCCTCAAAATACATGGAAACCATAAGGTCCTGACATGCCTCAACATGGAACTTTATAGGATCCGTATAAACCTCCTGCCCAGCAGGAATGGTTACGGATTCGTTTCCGTCCACCGTTGCCTTTACAAGAGTTCCTACCTGAATTGCGCGCTCCACCTTTTCGTTTGCAAGAGCGACCGTTATCTCATTTACGGTAAGAGGCTGTGTTCCGTATTTATTAGAGAGGCAAAGACGGATGGTGTCACCCTCTCTTGTAGACATAACTCTTGTACGGGCGGTTACGTTCGAAAGCGAAACCTTGACATCCTTTCCGGAGAGTGAGATGGAGCCTTCAACCATACTTGTAGCCCATGTTCCCACCCAGTTTTCCTTTGTGTCGTTTTCAACGGTTGTTGTTCCCGACTCAACCTTTTCGCCCTTTGTTGAAGCAACTAGAAGCTTAAGGGTTTCAGCAATCTTTTCCTTGTCCGCCTTGATGTCAATAGAGCCTACAAGCGCATCAATGATGCTGTCAATGATGCCCGAATCGATATCCGCGCTTCCGAGGCCCTTTGTTACGTCCGAAAGGCTGTCCTTGTTGATAGCGTCTACATTGTTTGAAGAAGAAGCGACAGCGTCAACAGCTGCCTTTACCGTTTCCGTTACGTCCTCCCCTTCGGGCTTTTGAACCTCGTTTGAAATTTTCTCGGACAGAGCTTCGGTATCAACGTCTGCGTTTCCGATATTCTTCGCAGCGGATATAAGAGTCTTAACGTCTACTCCGAGAACCTCCTCAATTTCGTGTGAGGTTTCCACACCGTCTATCACTCCGTCAATTGCCTCGGTGACACGGTTTACCTCGGCGGTCGCAGATGTGTTGATTACAAGTAAGCTTACAGCCATAGCAAGCACAATCACCACTGCGAACACCTTTTTCATGTGTTTTCCCATTGGTATCCCTCCATTTTGATTTTCATTCCATTCCATTATTACTCGGGGCTGCCCCTTTTTATACGTTCATGATACATATCTTAAAATTATATTTAATAGTTATTAACGAAATATGAACGACTTAACATCTTAGTAATTTTTGTTGACTTATACACAAAAAGCACAATGAGTCATGACTCATTGTGCCTTTTTACCAAAAAATTCTTATTTCCTTAATCTTTCAAGCAAGGATTTATGTCGTATTTTGTATGGGTGATATATGAGAAATTGTAGATAGTCACTTGATTTTTGCAACCCGGCAAATCTCGTGTAATCATTTTCGCCGTTTGAAGTACGATAAACCAAATTTTTAAACGAATTGACCTTTCTGCGGTCAAGAGGCGTTTTCAAATATGAACAAAATATTGTACAATCTTCGGCAATGTTCATAAATTCTTCAAGATTTTTTGAGTAAGTTGCTATATCGCACGAGCCCGGCAAAAGTGTGATTCCGAGAGGTGTAATGATATCTCCCACCACGGCAATACCGGTGTTTCTATCAATAAAAGCAAGGCTTCCTCTCGTATGAGAAGGTACGCTTTTTACCTCTATCACCTTGTTTCCGAGAGAGATGCCGTTTTTAAGCTCCCTTTTCGTAAACGTTGAAAAGACGGGCTTTTCAGTGACAAGGTCATCAAAGGTGTATTTATGATAGTATCTGGACGGTGACGCAAAGAAAAGTACTCGGCGCAAGAGACTGTTGCTGAAAGCTCTTGCAAGCTTCAAATCTCTCTTATGTACCTTTACGGTATCAAACGCACCCGCTCCTCCGACACATCCGAAATGACCGTGCGTTACGGCAACGGTGAGAGGCTTGTCGGTTATTTTACGAACTTCCTTTTCAAGTCCGTCTATACCGAAGCCGGTATCTACAAGCAAGGCTCTTTCGCTTCCGACAAAGAGAAATGAGTTGAAAAGCATATCCGTCCTTAAGATGTAAGTGTCCTTTGCGATTTCTCTTACATAGTCGGACGTAAAAATCTTTTCCTTCACTATCAGCTTGCAAACCGACGGGATATCTATCTCCTTTATGAGCCGACCCGTGAACTCACCGACGGAACAGGCGGCTTTTTTTAAAAAATCCTTTGCACCGGCAAGTCTTTCAGACGGCGATATATCCTTTTTTTCTCTGTGGTTGTAGTCGATAAGTCCGAGATCATTAAAATCTATCTTCATATTTCAGACAATTTATCAATCGGGATAACCGATTATTCTCCTGTAGTTATTGAGATACTCTCCGCTGAGTATGTTTTTCCACCAATCCTGATGAGATACAAACCAGTCAACCGTTTTCTGAATACCTGTATCAAAGGGAACTGTAGGCTCCCAGCCGAGCTCGTTGTGAATTTTTGTTGCGTCAATTGCATAGCGCATGTCGTGACCGGGCCTGTCCGCAACAAATTCGATAAGGTCATCTGTTTTCCCAAGACTGTGAAGCACGGTTTTTACGACCTCGAGGTTTGTGCGCTCATTGTGACCGCCTACATTGTAAACCTCACCTATGGTTCCTTTGTGAATAATCATATCTATGGCACGGCAATGGTCTTTAACATAGAGCCAGTCGCGCACATTTTCACCCTTACCGTATACGGGAACCTTTTTATCCTCAAGAGCTCTTGCAATCATGAGAGGAATGAGCTTCTCGGGGAAATGGTACGGACCGTAGTTGTTAGAGCAACGGGAAATAGTCGTCGGTGTACCGTATGTTCTGTTATACGCCATTACAAGCAGATCAGCGGACGCCTTACTGGAGGAATACGGACTGCTTGTATGTATAGGTGTTTCCTCGGTAAAGAAAAGATCCGGACGGTCAAGAGGCAGGTCGCCGTAGACCTCGTCCGTTGACACCTGATGAAAACGTGCTATACCGAATTTATTAAAGGCGTCAAGTAAAACCGAAGTTCCGAGGATATTGCTTCTCAGGAAAAGCTCCGGCGTGTCTATTGATCTGTCAACATGGGACTCCGCCGCGAAGTTCACAACGATATCAAACTGCTCCTGATCAAAGAGTCTGTAGACCATGGAACGGTCTGTGATATCCCCTTTTATGAACTTGAATCTCGGGTCATTACCCAGAATAAGCGGCTCAAGAGTCGCCAGGTTTCCGGCATATGTAAGGCAGTCAAGACAGACGATTTGTATGTCGTCATGATTGTTGAGCATATAGTAGATAAAGTTGCTTCCTATAAAGCCCGCTCCACCTGTTACAAGAATTTTTTCCATAATGATAACTCCCTTGCAAAATCACTCAAAAATCCGTATCTATCGGCATGGTCGCTTTAGCGTTAAGATTTAAGTCGGCGCGTTTGCCAGCGATATATTCGTAGTATCCCTGTGCCCCCACCATTGCGGCATTGTCACCACAGAGAAAAAGGTCAGGCATATACAGCTTCCAGCCTCTGTCACCACACAGCTTTATGAATTTTTGTCTGAGAACCGAATTTGCGGATACGCCTCCGGCAAGTACGATTTTATTGTATCCAAAGTCCTCCGCAGCCCTTTTTGTGTTGTTAAGGAGGCAATCGGTTACGGCATTTATAACCGAGGCACCCATATCCGGAACGGATATCTCGTTTCCCTTTTGCGATTCATTATGAACCGTATTTATGACAAATGTTTTAAGACCGGAAAAACTGAAATCATACGGTGAGCCGTCAACCCTCGGATGAGGCATCCTGTACGAGTTTGGGTCTCCGTCCTTCGCCACCCTGTCAAGATTCAGTCCTCCCGGGTACGGAAGGCCCAGAGTTCTTGCGGATTTGTCCAGACACTCTCCGGCGGCATCATCTCTCGTCATACCTATGATTCTGTACTCCGTGTACGACTTTACCTCTATGATATGTGAGTGTCCGCCCGAAACAACCAGCGCGAGAAACGGAGGATTAAGCTCCGGCTGTGTGATGTAATTTGCGGCGATATGCGAGCGAAGGTGATGTACCGGAACAAGGGGCTTGTCATACCTGAGCGCAAGACCCTTCGCAAAGTTAACACCCACAAGCAATGCACCTATAAGACCGGGCGCAGCGGTTACCGCTATCGCGTCAATGTCGTCAATGGTACACTCTGCTTCACAAAGCGCCTGCTTCGTAATTCCAGAAATGGCCTCGGCATGTCTTCTCGAAGCTATCTCCGGAACAACTCCGCCGTATAATTTATGTTCTTCAACCTGCGATGCAATAACAGACGACAAAACTCTTCTTCCGTCCTCCACGACCGCTGCAGCGGTCTCGTCACAGGAGCTTTCAATAGCTAAAATTTTCAAAAGGAAGTTCCTCTCATAAAATACTGTATACAAAAATCGTATACGATTATATACCTGTACTATTTTATAATCAACAGCCTATGTTTTGCAATAATTAAATCATTTTATCTCAAAGCCACTTAAAATATTTGTGCATATTATGGCAAGCAAAAGTCTGCCTTTATTTTGGGTATTAACTCTCATGCAAGTAAAAGCCTGTTCTTATCTTGAAGTATTAACTCTTATGTAAATAAAAGCCTGCCTTTATTTGAAATATTTTGTCATGATAAGAGCGTCCTCGGTGGGGTCGCGGTAAAAGGAAGGACGGACGCCCGCGCTTTCAAAACCTGCCTTTTTATAAAGGCTTATGGCAGGCGTATTTGAAAGGCGCACCTCAAGGCTTATGAAGGTCGCGCCGCTGTTTTCGGCGCAGTCCATGCACTTCTCAAGAAGTGCCGTGCCGATACCGAGTTGCCTTGAGGCTTTCTTTACGGCAACGTTTGTGATATACGCCTCGTCACATATGATATATGAGCCGATGTACCCGACAACCTCGGATACGTCGGCGCTGTTTTCGGAGTTTTCCGTTGCCACAAAGAAATGGGCGTCCGGATTTCCGAAATAATCACGTATTGATTCCTCCGACCACGGATGAACAAAGCATTCCTTTTCAAGCTCCGCAACAGCCGGAATATTGTTTATACTGAGATTTACTATTTTCATCAGCCTTTTGCCTCATACCAGGTTTTACCTACGTGTGCGTCACAGAGAAGCCGTACCTTAAGGGCACAGGCGTTCTCCATCTCTTCTTTTACAATCTCACATACCGAATCGGCGATATCCTCTCTTGTCTCGACTATGAGCTCGTCGTGTACCTGCATGATAAGCCTTGCGTCAAGTTTTTCTGCTTTAAGGCGGTTATACACCTTTATCATCGCTATCTTTATGATATCGGCGGCAGTTCCCTGTATGGGCATATTGCGTGCGACACGCTCACCGAACGCCCTGAGCATATGGTTTGAAGATGTAAGTTCCGGAAGATAACGTCTTCTCTCATAAAGAGTTTTTACATATCCGTTCGCCTTTGCTTCTTCGACTACGTTTTTCATGTACGCATCAACGCCGCTGAAATTATGAAGATATCCCTTTATATACGCATCCGCTTCCTTGTACGGAACACCGATATTCTTTCCGAGAGAATGTGCGCCTATACCGTATACAATACCGAAGTTTACTGCCTTTGCATTGTTCCTCATTGTATGCGTAACCTCCGAAAGAGGCACACCGAAAACCTGCGAAGCGGTTATCCTGTGGATATCCTCACCTGTCTCAAACGCGGAAATCATATTTTTATCGTCCGCCATATGTGCGAGAACACGAAGTTCAATCTGCGAATAGTCGGCATCCACAAGCGCATAGCCAGGCTTTGCCACAAAGAATTTGCGAAGCTCAGAGCCTAGCGGCTTTCTCACCGGTATATTTTGAAGATTCGGGTCGGTTGAAGAAATTCGCCCCGTCCTTGTCTCCGTCTGATTAAGTGTTGAATGGATACGTCCGTCCTTTGCAACGCAGGCCTTCAGTCCGTCACAGTACGTGGACTTAAGCTTCTGTACCGTTCTATACTCGAGGATGTCGGCAACTATCGGGTATTCCTCTGCAAGCGATTCAAGCACATCGGCACTCGTCGAATACCCGCTCTTGGTCTTTTTCTTTGCCGGAAGACCGAGCTTTTCAAAGAGCGCTTCGCCGAGCTGCTTCGGGGAGTTCAGATTGAACTCAAAGCCGCACTCGTCATAGATACGTCTCGTCATCTCCGAAACTCTTGTGCCGATAACCTCACCATATTCCGAGAGACCGTCGGTGTCCACAAGAAAGCCCACCTGCTCCATGGAGGCAAGTACTTCGGCGAGACTTATCTCCATCGCGAGTAAATCCGCCTGATTGTCGGAGTCGATAAGTGAAAGCAGATAATCGGATACCACACCGAGTGCCATAACACTCTGCACCTGCTCGTTGTCAGAATCGATATGCGGTGCCTTTAAGTTTACCCTCTGACCGTACTCCGAGAGAAGTCTTACGGGGTCGTAAGCGTTTGC
This sequence comes from uncultured Oscillospiraceae bacterium, assembly GCA_900545655.1. Lineage (GTDB taxonomy): Bacteria > Bacillota > Clostridia > Oscillospirales > Acutalibacteraceae > UBA1227. The sequence continues at coordinate 9,523 of UQZY01000002.1, read as the reverse complement.
CGACGGGTTCAGGATATACCCGGCAAGACTGGTGTCAAGTTCCAGACCTAAAACCTCGAAGCCCTTTGTGTATGCGTATGCAAACAGGGACTTTGAGTCGTCGGTATATTTTTTGAAGGATGCGTCACTCAGCATGTTGTCAAATGCCGTAACAGCGTTGTTTTCAGCCGATTCGAAGTCGATTATATGGGCATTTGCATCAACTGTAAAGTACACGCACTTTACAGTCACCTTTTTTTCGCCGAAATCTCCGTTTTCATAGTCACATACGAAGTGAGCCTTGTGCGTTTTTTCAAGTAACGAAAGGATTTCCGAGAAATCCTTGTGGTAAACGGGAGTAACAGACTTTGTATTTTCTGAGCCCTGATTCTCCTGCCGCTCGGATATTTCGTCACCGTCTGCAAAGAGGTCGGTTTTGTCACGTAATCCTAGCTTATCTATCATTCCGAACATCTCAAGTGACGACAAAAGTCTCGCTGCGGCAGCAGGGTTTCCCTCGGATACTTCGTAGTGTGAAAGGTCGGTATCCATGGGAACCTCAAGGCATATGGTACCGAGAGTACGGCTTAGGTATGCATTGTCCTTATCCTTTATGAGCTTTTGTCTGACTCCCTCTTTTATCTCAAGTTCTGAGATATGGTCGTAGATAAAGTCTATGCTTCCGTACTCTTTAATGAGAGCGTCAGCGGTCTTTTCTCCGACCCCGGCAACACCGGGGATATTGTCCGATGAATCGCCCTGAAGTGCTTTTATCTCGATCATCTGCAAGGGCTTGACGCCGTAATTTTCCGAGATATACTCGGGAGTGCAATACGTTGTCACCGTGCGTCCCATTTTAGTTGACGGAAGAATAACGGTTACATTGTCCCGAATAAGCTGAAAAGAGTCCCTGTCACCCGTGGCAAGGAAGCACTCGTTTTCCGTACCCTCCGAGCATACGCGCGCCATGGTTCCGAGGATGTCATCCGCCTCAAAGCCCGGGATTTCAACATATTTGTAGCCGAGAAGGTTTAGAAGCTCCTTGAGCACCGGCATCTGTGAGGCAAGCTCCGGGGGCATACCTTTACGCCCTGCCTTGTATCCGTCATACATCTTGTGGCGGAACGTCGGCTCCTTCAGGTCAAAGGCAACCGCAACCGCGTCAGGCTGAACCTCGTCACGCAGTTTTATAAGTATATTCAGAAATCCGTAGATACCGTTTGTAAACCTCCCATCTTTTGTGGTGAGAAGCTTTATACCGTAAAATGCACGATTTATTATGCTGTTTCCGTCTATAACAAGTAACTTCATAAAACACTCAATCTCCGTTTTAAGACAGTATTCCCGTCCTCAAATACTCTTATGTAAAAAGACAATTCATTTTACCATTATTCCGTGACTCCCGCAATACTGCAGAGGGTATCATAAGAGACCTCAAACGGTGATTTTTTCAGCTTGGCTGTGTTCTCAAAAAGTGTGTCCGCAGCATACTTTTTCATTTCCTCAGAAAGTTCAACCTTTCCGCAGGTATCCTCAAAGAAGCGATGTAAATCATCCGTACCACCGAATCCGGTAAGCTCAGATATCTTATCTACCCCGTCCGCAAATCCGTTTTTGTATGCAGCGTCAAGATAACCCTTTAAGAACAAGCCGCATGCTTTTCCGTGAGGAATCCCGAGCGAATAGGTTACGGCATAACTCAGCCCGTGAGGAATAGAGGTTGCGGTATGCGCAATAGCCATACCCGCAACAGTAGATGTACGCATAAGCAAAGAATAATCCTCAGCCGTAAAGCTTCCCGAAAGGAGAGGCGCCTTTACCTTACCGAAAAGCCTCAGCCCCGCATCGGAAAATATACGCGAGTAATCATCCGCATCCGAGTTTATTTCACTCTCTATAAGATGAGAAAGCGCATCCATGGCGGTATTCCTTATTATCTCAGGAGATGCCGCCTTAAGATACCCCGAATCTATCAATGACAGGTTCGGAAAAATACTGTGCGGTATACCCGACTTTGTCTTTTTTTCGTGTATTGTCAGAACAGAAGCACCCGTAACCTCGGAGCCCGTACCGCACGTGGTAGGTATGGTGATAACGGGAAGTGCGGACGAATCCGCATTTTTTTCAAAAAGATATTCCTCGCCTCTGTCGCTGTGTTTTATCATAAGAGCTATAGCCTTTGCGGCATCCATCGGAGAGCCTCCGCCTATTCCTATAACAAAGTCCGTGTTTTCGGAAAGACCGAAATCTCTTGCCTTCATAACTGTTTCTGTTGATGGGTTTTCCTCAATATCGGAATAGATTGAATAACTGATATTCTGAGAATCAAGTGCTCTCATAACATCCCCGAGCGCACCGCATTTTTTTGCCGATGATTTTCCCGTGACTATTAGAGCCTTTTTTCCAAACAGCGCAAGGTCACACGCATGATTCATTACAGCATTTTTTTCGTCATATACTTTTGTAGGTATAAAATATCTCATAAAAACAACTCCCTGTCAGAATAATTGTTCCGCAAAAACCGCCTATTTCAGCCAAAGGTATTCTAGCATAAAAAATAAGCTTCGGACAAGCCATGCTTCGACAAATTTAATAAATCCTCTCTGGTATCATGAAAAGCGTCAAAAGAAAAAACGCAGAGGATATGCCCGGGCCGCACAGTACAACATACGAAATTTTCACACTTAACCGTTTTTTAATTTTTATTTAAGTCTCCTTTAAGGTTAAGACGTTAAACTTAAGTCACAATAAACAGAGAGGAGTGGTAAGATGAACGGTCAGAACACAAGCCTTGTCAGTATGAACTACTACAATCCCTCCCAGCTTTTCAACAGAATGGGACAGTTGTTCTACCGTACCGGCGAGATAGGCAAAGCGAAGATGCTCTTTCTCCTATCGGGCATCTACGATGGAAAATTCAGACTTGAAAACGACTTGTAATCACAAGTAAACGTAAAATTACAAATTCCGAAATTTCATTTAAATTTTGATTCGCATTTAAAACCTTTATTCATAAAATTCTATCATTTCCATATATTTTTTCCTTTCACTTTTATATTTCAAAGCAAGGAACCCGAAGAGCTTCACTCTTCGGGTTCTTTGTTATTTCAGGTACTCACGATACATCTTTTTTTCATCGTTGTTTTGTCCCTCACCGCTAAAACACGATGTAATTACCAGCGGTTTTCAACATTCTCGCAGAAGGCCGTCATATCCTTTATTTCAAGCTTTGTTCCGTCGTCAAGGGTTACGGTTCCGTTCCACTTACCCCATACCTGGTGAGCATGCATACCGAGTGTATGAGGAATGCCGCCGAAAGCGTGATGGTCATGGAGAGGCGTCATAGTCATCTCAAAGCGTCCGTCATCGGAGATGAATACCCACGGTTTCATATGCTCTCTCGTCAACCACATATGCTTGTGAGGCTTCTTGAGATGAAGTTTTCCTATCTTATGAGCTTTTCCGTCATAGAAAAGAGTGTTCTCGGTAAATGCCTCCATGATACCGAAGCCCCAGCCTATCTCAAAGCCGAAGAGCTTTCCGTCCGGAAGTCTCTGCGTGCCGCCGCCCCAGTACCAGTGATTGTGATAAGGCCATACTCCTCTGCCCCAGTCAAGGGTTCCGAATGAGTCCTTCGGGTCAAATACAGCCTTCATGTCGCCACATTCGATAACGCCGCGTACAGGCATACAGTGCTGCTTCTTGTTGAGATAAAAATGTGCCTCCTTTTCAAAAGGAACAGCCATTGTAAGATACTCCGCGCCGTCCTGAATCTCGAACTCAAAGTCTGCACGGAACTTACCCTTTGTGCATATACCGTTCATTATGATTCTCATATGGTGAACGTCGCTCTCCACATACGTCCTTCCGAAGAGTGAGCGTTTCTTAAAGGTCATGGGAGCGTCCGGGTCCTCGGGAAGCTTATACCTTCCGAGAGTTAAAACCGAAAGCGCTGCAAGACCGTCGGCCTTTTCCCCTGTCTCACGGTCAAAAAGGCTGCATGCAACAGCTCCGCCCATGCCGATATCCGCAACTGTCATCTGCACCGTATAACGCTCGTTTGCCACCTGATAGAAATTCCACTCCTTAAGACGCAGGCGAGATGTCTTTATGTCCTTACGACTGTAATCATAAAGCATTTTTCGACACCAGCCCGGCTCGGCAATGTTTCCGTTTTCGTCAAGAAGCTTTGTCCTGACCTTGATTTCGTTTTGTTTCATCTGAATCCTCCTCCTCTAAATTTAATATATTTTATTCACATAAAACTTACTCCAACCTAAAAGATTATTCTTCGCGGGAGGCCTCTATAACCTTCATTGAAAGCTCATAAAGCTCATCCATGGAGGATAACATACCTATTTCACGCCGAAAGCCCGCTGCGCCTCTGATGCCCTTTATGTACCATGCCGCGTGCTTCCTCGCTTCACGCATGCCGATATACTCTCCCTTGTACCGACACAGCGTTTCAATATGCTTTAGCATGATTCTAATTATCTCAGACATGGGCGGCTCCGGAAGTAGGCGTGCCTCTTCGCCGAGATATGCATTTATCATACTGAATACAAACGGTCGTCCCTGTGCACCGCGTCCTACGGCGACAGCGTCACAATTTGTGTATTCAATCATTCTGGCCGCGCTCGGGCCGTCAATGATATCTCCGTTACCTATAACAGGTATCGAAACCGCAGCCTTTACAGCCCGGATTGCGTCATAGTTTATCGGCGGCGCGTACATCTGCTCCCTAGTTCTTCCGTGAACGGTGAGAGCGGCGACCCCGACATCCTCAAAACGCTTTGCCATCTCCACACAGTTTATGTGGGCGCCGTCAAAGCCCGTGCGCATCTTTACGGTCACAGGAATCTCCACGGCGTTTACAACCGCACGGGCGATATCCTGTGCAAGCTCCGGATTTTTCATAAGTGCGGACCCTCCGCCGTTCCCGGTAACCTTTGGAGCAGGGCATCCCATATTTATGTCAATCCAATCCGGCTTATACTTTATCGCCTCACGCGCCGCCTGTGCGAGGATTTCCGGGTTGTCACCGAAAATCTGTACCGCACCCGGGTGTTCCCGCTCTGACAAAGTGAGGAGCTCCTCACTTTTCCGGTCTCCCATGGTGAAGCCTTTGGCGCTCACCATCTCCGAGGTTACGCCTGCCGCGCCAAAGTCCATGCACAGCTCTCGAAATGCCCTGTCTGCCACTCCCGCCATGGGAGCGAGCAGAGCGGGACCTTTTATTTCAACATTTCCTATAAACAAGAGTTCAACAATCCTTTAAGCTCATCAAAATTCTTCACGGTATAATCGGGTATGATATCCGTATCGTTTTTTTCACCTCGCATGTTAAACCAGACAGATCTAAGACCAACGCCGTTTCCGCCCTTTATGTCCGAGGTGAGACTGTCACCTATGATTATACTATCCCTCACACTGAATTTACAATCAATATCTGAAATAATGTTTTCAAACACAAGGTCAAAGAATTCCTTTGACGGCTTGTTTTTTCCGAGCTTTTCGGATATGTATATGCCTTTAAAGTAACCGGCGATTCCGGCACTTTCAATTCTCTGATCCTGTACGGTCGCCGTACCGTTTGAAACCATATAAAGACTGTACCTCTCAGCTGCCCATTTAAGGAAAGCCTCCGCACCCGGAACAAAATAATGTCCTATGCCGAGATTTCTCTCATATGTGGCGGCAGCAGCGGCAGCGTCCGCTTCAATACCGAATTCAGAAAAAAGATTTTCGTAACGCCGTACCTTTACCTGCTCTCTTGTGATAAGCCCCTTTTCAAGCTGCTTCCACTGATAAAGGTTTAAGATATGATACCTGTCAAGCACTCTGTCCTCAGCCTTAAGTCCGAATTCTTCAAGTGTTCTTGCGACGGCGATTCTCTCGGCTTTCGTAAAGTCCAAAACCGTATCATCAAGGTCTAAAAATATATTCCTTACCATACGAAGCTCCTTATCTTTTTTCACTGCAATAAAAAACAGCCTTCCGTTATTCTAACAGAACGGAAGGCAATAATCAATTAATCTGTCATTAATCTTAATTAAGGAAAAACCAAACTAAAAGCTATATGTTATAAAGAGAATGAGCATTTTCACACGTTATGTCAAGGAGCTTTTGAGGCTCCACAGCCCTTATCTCTCCTATGACACTCGCAACATATGCTATAAGGGACGAGTCGTTTCTCTTTCCGCGAAACGGTACGGGTGCAAGGTACGGACAATCCGTTTCAAGAACCAGTCTGTCAAGCGGGATATCACTCACGACATCAACCGCTTTTCTGGCATTTTTAAAGGTGACCACACCACCCATTCCTACGAACATACCGAGTTTTATAACCTCACGTGCCATCTCAAAAGAGCCGGAGAAGCAATGTACAACACCCTTAGGTCTGTACCTTTTGAGTATCTCAAGAGTGTCTCCGTGAGCGTCTCTGTCATGAATGATAACAGGCAGGTCAAGGTCTTTTGCAAGCTCAAGCTGTCTTTCAAAGAGGTCAATCTGTTCCTCACGCGGAGCACCGTCATCATAGTAATAGTCAAGTCCTATTTCACCTATGGCAACCGCCTTATTCTCATTTGAAAGAAGTTCCGCTATAAGTTCAAGGTCTCCTTTTCGCTCATCACCTATGTTTTCGGGGTGGTATCCGAGCGCAGCATAGACAAAGTCATATTTTTTTGCAAGCTCAAGGGATCTTGCGGAGGAAATAAGGTTTGTTCCGCAGGTAACAACCCCCGTCACGCCTTTGTCGGGAAGTCCGGAAAGCAGTTCGTGAACGTCATCACGAAAGGCCTCGTCATCGTAGTGTGCGTGCGTGTCAAAAATATTTGTAAGCATCTGTCTTTCCTTACTGTACCTTATCTTATCTTTGAGCCGGTATCGAAATCATCAACAAAGATAACCCTTGCACCGCCGTCATTACAATCGGCAGCGAGAATCATGCCCTGTGACTCGACTCCGCACAGCGTTGCGGGTTTTAAGTTTGCGACAAGCACCACCTTGTGTCCTACAAGCTCCTCCGGTGTATACCATTGAGCAATACCGGAAGCAACCGTCCTCTCACACTCTCCGTCGTCAAGAGTCAGCTTCAGAAGCTTCTTTGCGCGTTTCACGGGCTCACAAGCCTTTATTTGCGCAACACGGAGTTCAACCCTTGCAAAGTCGTCTATGGATATCTCTGAAAGATGAACTATTCCCGTTTTCTCGTCAAGCTGTTCCTTAACCCTTGCATTGTTAGCTTTTTCTGCAGCAGCCGCTTTTTCCTGACGCTCCGCAACGGTCTTCATCATCTCTTCCTTGTCAACACGCTGGAAAAGAGGCTTCGCCTCTCCGACCTTTTTGCCAACCATGTCAGAAAGACCAAAGGTGTCAAGCGAATCATAATCACGGCGCGGAAGTCCGAGCTGTGCAAAAATCTCATCTGAGGTAGTAGGCATAAACGGAGTGAGAAGCACGGCAAGGAAGCTTATAGCCTCTACAAGGTTAAACAGCACCGTTCCGAGACGCTCCTTTTGTGACTCATCCTTTGCGAGAGCCCACGGTGTTGTCTCGTCGATATATTTGTTCGCACGCTTTGCGATTCCGAGAATCACGTCAAGCGCATCTGCGATTCTGAACTTAGAAAGAAGCTCGTCAACCCTCTTTACGGCATCCGTACAAACAAAAGCAAGGTCATCGTCAATTCTGAGAGCGTCTCCCTCTGCCTTTACGGGGCTTTGGATGACACCGTCAAAATACTTGTCGGTCATTGCTATTGTTCTGTTTATAAGATTTCCCAGAGTGTTTGCAAGATCAGAGTTGTAACGCTCTATCATGGTGTCATAGGTTATCGAGCCGTCAGCGGCATGCGGCATCTCCGAAAGAAGATAGTAACGCACAGCGTCCACTCCGAATAGAGAAACAAGGTCGTCGGCGTATATAATATTTCCCTTTGACTTCGACATCTTGTCCTCACCGAAGAGAAGCCACGGATGACCGAACACCTGCTTCGGCAACGGCTCTCCGAGTGCCATAAGCATGATGGGCCAGTAAATGGTGTGGAATCTCACTATGTCCTTACCTATTATGTGAACGTCTGCCGGCCAGTACTTTTTGTACAGGTCGGAGGAGCCGTCCGGGTCATAGCCGAGAGCGGTGATATAGTTTGAAAGTGCGTCTATCCACACATAAATAACATGGTTTTCATCAAAGGTTACGGGTATACCCCACTTAAAGCTTGTACGTGAAACGCAGAGGTCCTGAAGTCCCGGTTTTATGAAGTTGTTGAGCATTTCCTTTTTACGGGCCTCGGGGAAAATAAAGTTTTCGTTTGTCTCGATATACTCTTCCAGTCTCTTCTGATACTTTGAGAGCTTTAAGAAGTATGCCTCCTCCTTGGCAGGCTTTACCTCACGTCCGCAGTCGGGGCACTTTCCGTCCACAAGCTGCGACTCTGTCCAGAAGGACTCACACGGAGTACAGTAGAGTCCCTCATACTCCGACTTGTAGATATCGCCCTGGTCGTAAAGCTTCTTGAATATCTTCTGTACAATCTTTTCATGGTAGTCGTCGGTTGTACGGATAAACTTATCGTATGTCGTGTTAAGAAGGTCACAGATCTCCCTTATCTCTCCCGAAACCTTGTCAACATACTCCTTCGGACTTACTCCGGCAGCGTTTGCGTATTCCTCGATTTTCTGTCCATGCTCATCAGTTCCCGTAAGGAAGAAAACGTCATAGCCCTGCATTCGCTTATACCTCGCAAGTGCGTCCGTCAGGACAATTTCATAGGAATTTCCTATGTGTGGCTTACGGCTGGTGTAAGCTATGGCCGTGGTGATGTAATACTTTCCCTTATCCACGTAATTTCCTCCTCTTATGCTTTTTGTTATTTTATATTTTTTGTTTTTACGGTATTTCGTCTATATTTCACATGTTTTGCTGTGTTTTTCCCGCTTTTTTACTTTTTGATTTTATCTTTTATAAAATCAAAACTGTCGAGTCTCCCCGACAGTTAAGGTTCAGCGTCCTCTTTTGTCCGTCGAACGTCTCATACCGTGATTTTTGAACTCTTCAACCTGTTCAAAAATGCTCTTTTCCTGTTCGTCGGCTTTCTTTTCGGCAAAAACATCCGTCATGAATTCTGTAACTTCCTCGGTTTTCTTTCCCTTGACCATAGAGTTCACACTGAACTGCACGTCAAGAGTACGGAGATACTTTTTTCTCTCGTCGTTCTCGGATTCGACAAACGATTCCCAGTGCTTTTTCATGTCCTCAAAGCGTTTGAAGGGATTGGAGAGGATGTTCCTCTCGGCTTCTTTGTCGGTGTAGCTTCCCTTGGCAAAGATGCTATTGGCCTTCTCCACCTTCAGCCCTGCCGCGCGGCGGGCTTCATAGAAACTGCGGAAATATGCAACGATATCGCTGATCTTTACACGCCCGGCGGCATCCGCATAGGTCAGGATCGCTTTCAGCAGCACCGGCTTATAGGAATATGACATATTTGTTTTGTGACAATATTCCACTAGCTGTTCCAATCTGTTATTCATCGCACAAG
>UQZY01000001.1 GCA_900545655.1 uncultured Oscillospiraceae bacterium | reverse complement strand
TGCGTACCGTCTATAAGAGTTTCAAAATGAAGATGCGGGGTATCTCCCTCTGACGGAATGGTTGATATCTCTCCAATGGGATCTCCCTGATTTACCACAAAGCCCTTTTCAACGGTAATTTTTGAAATTCCGCAATATCTTGCGGTGAGCTTGTTTCCGTGGTTTATCTCGACAACGGTTCCGTATACGGGATCGGTTTTTATGTCGGTGACTTCACCTGAAATTATTGCGACCACCGGAGAACCGCTTTTCCCTTTAAAGTCTATGCCGTTGTGTATTCTGTAGTCGCCGTTTTCCTTACTGTAAACAAATTTTCCGTCGCTGTAATCCTTCATTATATCTGAGTTTGCGGGGAGGATAAACTTGCTTTCAAAGGGTACATTGTCGCTGAAATCCGGAGTATCGCCGGCGATTTTTTCGGTTATTTCTTCTTCTGCCTTATCCGGAGTTTGTGGCGTAGCTTCAAGGGGCGGCTTTTCGGCACTTTTTCTTGCGTCCGGGACGTTGGTAACCTTTGCTGCCACTTCCCTGTTCTCGGATGGTTTTTTCGATACAATATCTGAAGTGTCCTTGTTCCCGGGAGACGTGCCGAAGATTCCAAAGGCCGCCACAAAACAAGCTACGACACAAACTGCCAAGGAGTAATACCATATCTTATAGCGCTTTTTATTGGCTTTTTGTTTGCTCATCACGTTAAGATCAATCCTTTCGGGTTTATTGTCAATTTAAGATGTTCCCAAAAGTATTATTGGCGGCAACCGTTTTTTTATTCAGACTCTTTAAAACTTGACATGAAAAAAGTAAAGCGGTATGATGTATACACGTCGTTTGCGGATTTAGCTCATCTGGTAGAGCGCCACCTTGCCAAGGTGGAGGTAGCGGGTTCGAGCCCCGTAATCCGCTCCACTTTTCCCCTCGGATTTTGTCTGTGGGGATTTTTTATTATCTTTTTTTGTTAAAATATCGATTGCCATAGCGGAGGTGTACTGCAAAAATGAAAGTTGTGAAGCTAAGGCTGAAAAAAGACGGCAGGGAAAAGCTGCTTGACGGTTTAAGCCTTATAGAGGGCTTGGGCGTTGAGGGAGACGAAAAAGCCTTGAAAAAAGGCGGAGATGCAAAGGTGATACTTGCCGACGAAGGTGAGCTTGTCCGTTACAGAGAAGAAAAAAAGGGCCTCTGCGTCGGCCGCTTTCGACCGCATATTTCGACAGAGGGCCTTGATTACAGCACCGTTATACCCGGTATAGTGTTAAAGATAGGTAACGCAAAACTGGAGATAACGGGTGTTTCAAAAAAATGCTTCCCCGAGTGTGACTTTGTTAAAAAAGGCACTACCTGCAACATAAAGTACAACTGTGCCGTGGCAAGAGTTTCGGAAAGCGGAACGGTGGCCTTGGGGGATTTGATTTTTTATTGTAAATCGAAATAAGTTTCAATGACTTTTGAGGAGCTTTCCGGAGAATACCTCCAATGATCCATATGAAGAAGATCAGAAATAAAGTATTCGGGGTTTTTTATCTCATTGTTACGGTAAAAGCTGTCCGTAAACGTATCTATGATGATAAGCTTTATTTTCATTTTTTCCGGATTGATGCTTTTTATGTATACGCTTGTTCTCTCCCCGACGCAAACTCCCTCTACGTACTCTGCAAGACCTGCGAGATTTGGCGTAAGTTCAATGAAAATCCCGTATTTTTCAATAGACCTTATCACTCCGGGAACCGTTTCCCCCGGGGTGAATTTTTTTGCGTTTTCTTCCCATGTTCCGAGAAGCTCCTTGTGTGAAAGGGTTATTCTGCCGTTTTCCTTTGATTTTATTACGCATTTTATCAGCTCTCCTTGGGAAAACCGTGCGGAGGGATGAGGTATCCTCGAAACGGATATACTGTCTATGGGCAAAAGAGCCGTTATTCCGGCACCGATATCCGCGAATGCACCGAAGGGCTCCATATGTGTTATCCTTGCATCGATGATATCTCCGACTCTCACGGCGGAGACAAACTCTGTCATACACATTTTTTGAACCTGTTTTCTGCTCAGCAGCAGTCTTGTTCCGTCCCTTGTGTCCTCTATTCCGTTTATCACAAAGGTCACGGGCTTTCCTGTCCTTGAAATAAGGGCGATATCCCTGACGTCACCGCTGTCTATTCCGACTGCTCCCTCAATTCGCGGTATTATTCCTTCAAATTCGCCGAGAGAAACATGAAGATTATGGTCACGGTCGCAGAGTGTACAAATTCCTTCAAGCACGGTACCGTTTTCAAAAGCCTTTTTTATTTCGGAAAAAGAGGATACAGCCTTTCTGTTTCGGGTTGTATTTATAAGGAAGCCCTCCGGCATGAATTTTTCCATCAACATCACCTGTTTCAACTTTATTTAATCTGAGAAATCATGTTAAATACATATGCGGGAGAGTATAAAATAATTACTTCTTTAATATTCCCTCGCCGTATGTTAAAATACTTTTGCACAAATAAAGAGGTGATTTTTTTGAAGGCCAATGTAAACGCTGTTCTTGAAGACTACGAGGAAAACGAGCAGACGCAGAAAGAACTTCCGAAGCCGATATGGTCGGGACAGCCCAACACAAAGCATAACAGAACAAAGTATGACTGGCTCTTTATACCGCTCAGCTGGTTTATTCTTATAATCGCAATTTTCTGGCGTGTCGCTTTAAAGGATGCCGCCGTTCCCCTGCAGATTTTTTCATATATACTCATGCTTTTCTCGGTGTATTGTCTTTTCTTCAGAAATCATTTCAAAAAAAAGAAAAGAAGCAAAATTTCTTACGAGGTTACCGAAGAGGACATAACTATAATCATCACGAAGAAAAAGGATATTGTTGTAAAACAACTGGCTCTTCAGAACATACACTTTATCGGGTATTCCATGAGAAAAGACGGAAGCGGAACCTTGTATTTTAACTTCCCTAAAACGTATAAGGATATCATCATAATGCTTTTTGCAAATTCCGGAATAGGACGCTTTGACGAAAAATTCTTTGCCTTTTTTGAGCTTGATGACGTTGAGGCCTTTCTCTCCTTCATAAAGGATAAATTGCCCGAGGACCTTGTCTGTGAAAAGCTTTAATAAACGAGACTTTCGTCCTTTTAAAAAAGATTGGAAAAAGAACAAACGGAAAACAACAAAAAGAATAAACGCTAAACTGTAAGCATAAAAAAGAAAGCGACTTCGGAAAATCCGAGGTCGCTTTTGTTCTGACAAACAGCCAAAACTTTTATTTTTTTGTTGACCAGAAGATGTAGTCGTCAATAAGGACCGCGCGCACGAAGGAGGCCTCTCTGCCGCAGATTTTGACAGGCTGTGCCACGAGAAAATATTCTCCGTCCTCGGGAACTCCGCTTAGGTCGAGGTTTTCGAGAAGAACGGTTCCTGCGCCGAGAAGATTTCTGTGCATCCCTATCTCATCTTCGCCTCCGATGGAAAGCCTGTCGAAGCCCAGAAGCTCGTAGTGCAGCGCGGCGACGTCCGCAGACGCTCCGGCAAAAAATTTGGAATCCTCATTTGTCCGAAGAATGAGCTTTGAAACACCCTTTGGGAAATTTCGCTCGACCATTTCTCCCGTGATAGGACCTTTCGGTAAGGTAAGAACCGTTACCGGTCCTATGAATTTTTCGAGGGGAATTTCGTCAATTGTTTCCCCCTCTCCCTCCTCAAAGACATGCAGAGGTGCGTCGGCATGTGTGCCGGTATGCAGAGACGCATAAACGGCTGAAAGATTGAAGTCATCGCCGCAGTCCATACGGTTTACAAGCTGAAGTCTCGGCTCGGGATCTCCCGGCCACACTTCAGAGGTCAGCAGGTCCCTGGAGATGTCGATAAATTTCATTTAAATCACTGCCTTTCAGGCCGAAAGCCTTGAAAAAGTCACTTACGATATTTCCTATGCCTGATGTGTCTCCTTTTATAGCGCTGTCAATTATTCCGCCTATTGCGTTTGACAGGTCATCCCCGTTTATAAACTTGCCGATCATCCTGCCGAGACTGTTTTCATTGCCGGTGAGTGCGCTTATGAGATCTCCCACGGCACCGTTTATTGAAGAAGTGAGAATATCTGCATAAACAACTCTGAAGGATGGGTGTGTTTCCGGCATGTTTTTCAGTAAATAGTTTACGGAAGCTTCCTTGAACTTATCCCTGTCGTACGGTGAAATCTCGGCGGCCTTCGGCGTTGTGAAAGATTTAAAGGATACCTTTTCCGCTTTGAGAGAGATCTCCGTGCTTCCGAATTTTTCGATATCGGTTTTAAGAAGTATATCCAGTGAGGAAGGACTTCCCGTTACCTTAAGATCAAGAGTTACGCTGCCGAGTTCATTTTCTCCCGGCAGTTCAAAGGGCTCGGTAACAAAATGACCGGAGAGCTTATCGCCCTTTATCACAAGGTCCGAATAAGTTGCCTCTACGTGGATGGGACCTCTTTCCGTTGTCTTTTGAAGAACTACTTTTCCGGATTTTTTATCATTTCTCAAAACGTCAAGAAGGAAGGAAATCTCATTGTTCTCCTCTATCTTTAAGGAGATACCTCTGTCCTTTTCGTCTGCGATAATGAGAGAAATCTGGTTTGTTACACTTTCGCTGCTAAGGTCGAGCTTCAGTGCAACTATCTCGTTTCTTCTGTTTACAAAAAAGTCGAGGTTTGCCGTTTTAAGCTCTGCTTTTTCTGTTTTTTCAAGGAGCTTATCCCTTATTTTCAGAACCTTTGCTTTGTACTCCTCATAGGAAAGCTGTTCATCCGAGGGGACGCAGCTGTTTATCTTTTCAAAAGTGTTTTTGTCGTCTGAGATGCTTTCAGCTGCGGTGTTTATACAATTTCGAAGCTCGTCGGCTGTGAGAATAACCGTAACAACGTCTCCCTTTGCCTTAAGAGAACCTACTTGCAGCTCTTTTCCCGAAGCAATGGAGATACTGTCGCTCGGAATTTTATTCAGAATTTTTTCGGCGTGTCCGTAAACGGCTTCACGCAGAACCTTATCTGTTTTTGACTTGACCAGGTTTTCGTAGGTTTCGTTCGCGGTTCCTACGCCGTACTGGTCAAAATCCTTTTTTTCACTCATGTTGAGCCAGCCGAGACCCAGCTGATTTACGTTCATGTAGAGGCCGGTCGGGTCCAAAGCGGAGCTTACGGTTACAACCGGTGCGTCTGAGTCGCTTATAGTGTAGTCGGCTTTTGCGAGAGAACCGTCTACGGCAAGGTCTGCGTTGAGCTTCAGCGAGCTTACGTAATCTGATACGGCATCCGAAGATTTTTTGTCGCCGAAGGCATCCTCGTTAAAAGCAGCCGTTACTGTTCCGTCGGCTTTAAATGCAAGTTGATTTTCCTCAAGCTTTGCAATGACTTTTTCGGCTGCCGGGTACGTTGTTGAAAGATTTTTTGCCAGCATGACCTTCGTGTATGCGCCGTCACTCAGTACAAGCTGAAGAAAATCACGCGGAGCCGCCGCAAAGGCAACCCCGACGGTTGCGAGAAGAACAAGTATGACGGCAAGCACGGAAATCAGAATTTTTTCATTTTTTTTCATGTTTTCCCTCCGAGATAAAAAATCAAACGTGGGTTTGTCAATGTATATCTTATGTAGTGTCACCTGTATTTTAACATACCTTATCCGGCAATATCAATTTTTATTTAAAACATCTAAACAAATGTTTGCATTTTTCAAAAGTATTTGTTATACTTTATACGAACATTTGTACAACAGTCTTCTGAAAGGAGTATAAAAATGGGAACTATAAACGAAACGCAGAAAAAGATATACGAGTATTTGCTTGAAAGGTCGCAGAAAACGGCCGTTCCCCCGTCGGTTCGTGAAATAGGTGCGGCAGTCGGACTTCGTTCCACCTCCTCTGTTCAGGCGAACCTCAACGCACTTGAAGATGCGGGGTATATCTCAAGAGATCCGCTTTTAAAACGCTCAATAAGACTCAACATAAAGGAGGAGGCAAAGCAGATTACGGAGGTTCCTCTGGTGGGGACGGTGACAGCCGGAGCTCCCATTCTTGCGGTTGAGCAGGTTGAGGGTTACATACCGTACGGCGGAAGCTTTTCCTCGGACAAGTCGCTTTTTGCTCTTCGCGTAAAGGGAGAAAGTATGATAAACGCCGGAATTCTTGACGGTGACATAATTGTTGCCGAGCAGACTCCCGAGGCAAGAAACGGTGACAAGGTTGTCGCTCTTATAGACGACGAGGCAACCGTAAAAACTTTCTATAGGGAAGAGGATCATTTCAGACTCCAGCCTGAAAACGATTACATGGATCCTATTATCTGTGACGAACTTGTTATCCTCGGAAGAGTAGTGGCAGTAATGAGGTATTATTAATTACTATAGAGACATGCTCCGCAGAAGACTCTTTCTGTGAGACGTATTAAAAAGGCTTATGAAAGTAGTTCCTATAAAGAAGCAGAGCAAAAAAGAACAAAGGAAGTTTTATTCCAAAAGGCGCTCAACTTGGGGCAGCCTTTCTCCCGTTACGAGAAAATCACCGGATTCACGCAGGTATAACCGAAAAAAGGAAAAGGATACCGCAAGAAAAAACAGAGATTGGTGAGTAAAAAATATATTGACAACGGGAATGAAAGGTGTTAACATCATACCACAACGAAGAAGAACTGCTCTGTTCTCACCTGTGTCTTACGGTTCACGGGTCAATACTAAAAGGTAGTATTGCGCGGACAGAGTTTTTCTGTCCGCGTTTTTATTTTATTTTGGAGGTGCATGAACATTAGCAACAAAGCACAAGAGGTCCAGATAAACGAAGAGATCAGAGATAAAGAGGTCCGTGTTGTAACAGATGACGGCGAGCAGCTCGGCATCATGTCTGCAAAGGATGCATTCAGAATCGCTACGGAAAAAAATCTTGATCTTGTAAAGATTGCTCCTCAGGCAAAACCGCCTGTATGCAAGATTATGGACTACGGTAAGTATCGCTTTGAGCAGTCGAAGCGTGAAAAGGAAGCCAGAAAAAACCAGAAAGTAGTAGACATAAAGGAAATAAGACTTTCCCTTAAGATTGATACTCATGACTTTGAGACAAAAGCAAATCAGGCTATGAAGTTTCTTAAAGCCGGAAACAAGGTAAAAGTTTCTATTCGCTTCCGCGGAAGAGAAATGGCTCATCCGGAAAACGGACTTACCACTATGCAGGAATTTGCGGAAACATGCGCTGAATTCGGGCAGGTTGAGAAGGCAGCCAAGCTTGAAGGTCGCCAGATGCTCATGTTCTTGAGCCCGAAAACGACAAAGTAATTATTTCAAGGAGGAAAATAAGATATGCCTAAGATCAAGACTCACAGCGGTGCGAAAAAGCGCTTCAAAATGTCAAAGAACGGTAAGCCGATGATTGCGCATGCAAACAAGTCACACATCCTTACAAAGAAGAGCACAAAGCGTAAAAGAGGTCTCCGTCAGCAGGTAGTTGCAGACAAGACAAATCAGAAGCAGATCAAGCGCCTTATTCCTTACAAATAAGAGGAAAACTTTGATATTTTATGGAGGTACTAAGTTATGGCTCGTATTAAGGGAGCAATGATGACTCGCAAGAGAAGAAATAAAACTTTAAAGCTTGCAAAGGGATACTACGGTTCAAAGAGTAAGCTTTTCAAGACGGCAAAAGAAGCCGTAATGAAATCCGGCAACTATGCTTATGTCGGCAGAAAGCAGAAAAAGAGAGATTTCCGTCGTCTTTGGATTACAAGAATCTCTGCTGCATGCAAGGCTAACGGAATGAATTATTCGACATTCATAAACGGCCTTAAAAAAGCAGGTATTGACCTTAACAGAAAGATGCTTTCAGAGATAGCAATCGCTGACCCCGCAGCTTTCACGGCTCTCACTGAGCAGGCAAAGGCTGCACTTGCTAAATAATTAAAAAGCTTACACGCCCGTACACGTATACGCGTACGCGGGCGTGCTTTTTGCTATAACAGGGAGTTTTTATGGAAATACTTTCAAGTGTGAACAACCCCAAAATAAAAGAATACTGTGCTCTGGTTTCCTCCGCAAAGGAGCGGAAGAGGCAGGGCTTGTTCGTGCTTGAGGGTCTTCGTCTGGTGGAGGATGTTCTCCGTTCCGGACGAAGCATAAAGGAACTTTATTTTACAAAGGAAATTTACGATAAAAATACAGAAAAACTTGAAGAGCTTATTGCAGTATCCGAAAAGGTGTTTGAAATAAGCGATGCCGTGTCCGTAAAGATGTCGGACACAAAAAATCCTCAGGGTGTATTCTGTGTTATAAACGCCCTTGACAAAAGGAATGACGGTAATAAAATAAACGCAAAAGACGGTAGGTACATACTACTGGAAAACATTCAGGATCCGGCTAACCTCGGAGCCGTAAGCAGAACGGCGGAGGCTCTCGGTATAGACGGACTCATTGTCTTCGGCGGGTGCGACATATACAGTCCAAAAGCATTGAGGGCATCTATGGGTGCATTGCTCAGGGTGCAAATAATGCTGACTGACGACGTAATCAAAACAATACACGACTTGCAAGCTCTCGGAATGAAGGTCTATGCTTCTACTCCCAGTGCGGAGGCTTTGTCAATCACAAAAGCCGATTTTTCAAGCGGCGCAGTGTGTGTGATAGGGAACGAGGCGAACGGCGTTTCAAAAGAGGTCCAGTCGTGCTGTGATGAGAGAATTACAATTAAAATGACGGGCAGAGCGGAATCACTTAATGCGGGAGCGGCAGCTTCTATAATTATGTGGGAAATGGTGATGTCCAGAAATGACAAACAGTAACTATTACATATGGCTTCAACATGCGCTTGGCGCAGGCGCCGTAACCGACAGAATATTTTCTTTCTTTTCTTCTCCGGAAGAGATATTTATGTCAGACGAAAAGGCACTTAAGCTTTCCGGTGTTTTTTCGGCGCGTCAGATAGAAAAATTAAAGAAAACGGATATTGAAAAAACCTACGAAATATTGTCCGTGTGCGGCAAGGAAAAGGTGGATGTGATAACGCCTGACACGGAGCTTTATCCGAAAAGGCTTCTTGAAATCCGAGACTTCCCGCTGGTGCTTTACACGAGGGGAGATATGACCTGTTTTAAAAACAAGATACCTGTTGCCGTTGTCGGGACAAGAAAAGCGAGCGAGCTCAGCAGGCTTGCGGCGGAAAAGCTCTCAAGAACGCTTTCCTCTTCGGGTTTTCTCATTGTCAGCGGCGGAGCACTCGGCATCGATTCGGCAGCACATACCGGAGCGATTGCTTCCGGCGGAAAAACCGTTTGTGTGCTGGGGTGCGGAATAGGCAGTTCTTATCTTTCGGAAAATGAACCGCTCCGGAGAGCCGTTTCAAAAAACGGAGTTCTTGTTTCGGAGCATCCTCCGCTTTTGCCGCCGGCAAGAGGCTCTTTTCCGGTGCGAAATCGGATAATTGCGGGGCTTTGCGAGGGTACGGTTGTCATAGAAGCGGGAGTAAAAAGCGGCTCGCTCATAACCGCAAGGTATGCTAATGAGATGGGACGGGATGTTTTTGCCGTGCCGTCCGATTTGCTCGGAACCACCTGTACGGGCACAAGGGAGCTCATAAGAGACGGTGCGAAGACAGTACGGACTTCGTTCGACGTTCTTGAAGAATACCTTGTCAGATTCCCCGGTAAGATAATAATTGACGAAAAAACGGATCTCTCGGAAAGCATAACAGCCTATGGGGTAAATGCTTATCCGGATCTCATAACAGAAATAACAGAACAGATAAAAAAGGACTTTAAAAAATCGGATACGCCTGTGATGATGGAGGAAGGGGTCTCGAAAGACGCTTTTTCGGAAGAGAAAATCCCGAAAAAGAGAGTGCTTTCGGAAGAAGCCTCTTATCAGGCGTCAAAGGTGTATGAAGTCTTTGATTATAAACAAAAAACCGTAAATGAAATCATGGCAGAGGTGAACCTGCCCGCGAATGAAATCTTCGGTGCATTGACCGAACTTGAGCTTCTCGGATACATCGCCTTTTTGCCGAACACAAAATACAAACTCATATAGGAAGGAAAACAATACATGTCAAAACTTATTATTGTTGAGTCACCTACAAAAACAAAGACCATAAAAAGTTATCTCGGCAAGGACTATGATGTTGTGGCATCAATGGGTCATGTAAGAGATCTTCCTGCCGCAAAGCTCAATGTAGACGTAAAAAACAACTTTGAGCCGAAATACGCAGTAATAAAGGGAAAGGAAAATCTTGTCCGCGAGTTGAAGGCGGATGTTGAAGCCGCTGACGAAGTTTATCTCGCAACGGACCCGGACCGTGAAGGAGAAGCAATTTCATGGCATCTCGCAACCCTTCTCGGTCTTGACATGAATGAGGCTAACCGTGTTACCTTCAACGAGATAACGAAAACGGGAATAATGAACGGTATCGCGCATCCTCACAAGATTGACATGGATCTTGTAAATGCTCAGCAGGCTCGCCGTATTCTTGACAGGCTTGTAGGCTACAGACTCAGCCCGTTTGTTTCTCAGAAGATAAGACGCGGTCTTTCTGCCGGTCGTGTTCAGAGTGTTGCGGTAAGACTTATCGTTGACCGTGAAGAGGAGATAAGAGCTTTTAGTCCCGAGGAATACTGGACTCTCGATGCAAAGTTTATTCCTCAGTCCGCACGTAAGGCTTTTTCGGCGTCTTTTGTCGGCGATGAGACGGGAAAGGTGAAGATTGAAAACAAGGAACAGTCGGATAAATACCTCAAACGTCTTGAAAATGCCTCATATACGGTTTCAAGCGTGAAAAAGGGAACCAGAAAAAAACAGCCGGCACCTCCGTTTATCACATCCACTCTTCAGCAGGACGCATCAAGACGTCTCGGCTTCCAGGCAAAGCGTACAATGAAGGTTGCTCAGGAGCTTTATGAAGGCGTTAACGTAGGAGGACACGGTCAGACCGGTCTTATAACATACATGAGAACGGATTCTCTCCGTATCTCGGAGGAAGCGCGCGCAATGACGGATGCGTATATCCGTGAGACCTACGGTGACAAATATGTTCCCGAGAAGCCACGCTATTTCAAGTCACGTAATAACGCACAGGACGCGCATGAGGCAATTCGCCCCACAAATGTGGCTCTTACACCGGAGGAGGCAAAGTCCTCCCTTACAACAGACCAGTATAAGCTTTATAAGCTCATCTGGCAGAGATTTATCGCAAGCCTTATGGCAACCTGTATCCAGAATACCGTGAAGGCTGAGATAAAGGCTGCAGTCGATGAAAACAGCGGTGAATACTGCACGTTTTCAGCCAGCGGCTACAGTGTGAAATTTGACGGCTTCACAGTTCTTTACGACAATGACGCAGAGGATGAGGAAGGCAGCGCAATGCTTCCCGCTCTCGCTGTCGGTGACAAGCTGAAGCTCAAGGAGCTTCTCGGAAATCAGCACTTTACTCAGCCCCCGGCAAGATACACAGAGGCATCTCTTGTAAAGGCTCTTGAAGAAAACGGAGTAGGACGTCCCAGTACGTATGCTTCCATAATTACGACAATAATTTCGCGTGAGTATGTTGTACGCGACGGAAAGCTTCTTAAACCCACAGAGCTCGGCGAGGCTACAACATCTCTCTTAAAGAGCAAGTTCCCGAAGTTTGTAAACACGAAATTCACCGCTCAGATGGAGACCAACCTCGATGAAATAAGTGAGGGTAAGCTCGAGTATGTGGGAATGATTTCGGATTTCTATGACGACCTCGAGGCAACGCTTAAGAAGGCAAAGGCCGACATGGAGGGTGTAAAGATTCAGCTTGAGGAGGATAAGACGGATATTCCGTGTGAAAAGTGCGGAAGAATGATGGTTATAAAGACCGGACGTTTCGGAAAATTCCTTGCGTGTCCGGGATATCCCGAGTGTAAAAACACGAAGCCTCTCATACAGGAGACCGGCGCAGTTTGTCCTAAGTGCGGCGGCAATGTAATACAGAGAAAATCAAAAAAAGGCTTTGTCTTCTACGGATGCAGTAATTACCCCGAGTGTGACTTCAGCACTTGGGATGCACCTGTAAAGGATGTAAAATGTCCTCAGTGCGGAGGAAGCCTTTTCAAGCATAAAAGCTCGTACATATGCCTTAAGGAAGGCTGCGGATATGAAACAGCCGCAGCAAAGAAGAGGAGTTCTAAGAATGGCTAAAAAAGCAATAGTTGTCGGAGCGGGCTTCGCCGGCTGCGAGGCTGCAATGCAGCTTGCGAGAGCGGGAATAGAGACTCATCTCTACGAGATGAAGCCGGTAAAATTTTCTCCCGCCCATAAGAACGAAAATTTTGCCGAACTTGTATGCTCCAACTCATTTAAGGCAATACGGATTGAATCTGCCGCAGGCCTAATGAAAGAGGAAATGACATACTTTGATTCAATCTGCGTCCGTATTGCCCTGCAGTGCAGCGTACCGGCCGGCGGATCACTTTCCGTTGACAGGGAAAAGTTTGCGAAGATGGTCACCGAGGAGATAGAAGCTCAGGAAAATATCATCATACACAGAGAAGAGATAACAAAGATACCGTCAGCTCCGAGGGACGCGGATGCGGTGATTATCGCCGCAGGACCCCTTGTGTCCGAGGCTCTTGCGGGAGAGATTGAAAAGCTTTGCGGAGCGTCTCTTCATTTCTTTGATGCGGCGGCACCTATTATAAGTGCGGACAGTATAGATATGGACAAGGCCTTTTTTCAGTCCAGATATGACAGGGGCGAGGGTGATGATTACATAAACTGCCCCATGAACAAGGAGGAGTACGAGGCTTTCTACGAAGCTCTTCTGTCGGCGGAAAGTGCACCTCAGCATGACTTTGACAAAAGAAAAGGTGTCTACGAGGGATGTATGCCTATAGAGGTTATGGCATCAAGAGGACCTGATACCATGAGGTACGGACCTATGAAGCCGGTCGGACTCAGGGACCCGAAAACGGGACACAGGCCGTGGGCTTGTCTGCAGCTTCGCAGGGAAACCGAAGAGGGGACCATGTACAACCTTGTGGGCTTTCAGACAAATCTTAAATTCGGTGAACAAAAAAGAGTTTTTTCAATGATACCGGCGCTGCATGACGCGGAGTTTTTGCGTTACGGCGTTATGCACAGGAATACCTTTATCAATTCACCGCAGCTTCTCTCAAAGGATTATTCCTTCCGCTCGGTTCCGGGTCTTTACTTTGCCGGACAGATAACAGGAGTTGAGGGGTATATGGAGTCCGCTATGTCCGGAATTCTGGCAGGACTCAATGCCGCAAGGAGGCTTTCGGGAGAGGAGCCCGTGATTCTTCCGAGAATTACGATGATGGGAGCTCTTACGGATTACATAAGTAATCCGCAGGTTGAAAATTTCCAACCTATGGGCGCAAATTTCGGCGTTCTTCCGCCGCTTGAGACACACATAAAGGACAAGAAGGAGAGATATGCCGCACTTGCCGACAGATCTATCCGCTATTTTGATGAAAGCATGCCAAAAGACGATTGATTTTTGGAGTAGATATACATCGCCACAAAAGAGGGAGGTATATACATGAAGATAATTGTAGACGCATTCGGCGGCGACAATGCACCGCTTGAAATACTTAAGGGAGCCGCACTGGCAAGGGATGAGCTCGGCTGTGAGATAATCCTCTGCGGCGATGAAAATAAAATAAAAGAATGTGCGCAGGAAAATCAGGTAGATATCTTTGATATGGAGATTTACCATACAGAGGACGTTATAGAGGTTTGTGAGGATCCGCGATCCATTTTGAAGGCTCACAAGGATTCCTCTATGGGTCTCGGCCTTTCACTTCTCGCACAGGGAAAGGGAGATGCCTTTGTAACTGCCGGCTCGACAGGTGCCGTTGTGGTCGGAGCGACCTTCCTTGTCAAAAGAATCAAGGGAGTGAAGCGTGCCGCAATAGCAAGCCTTATGCCGTCCGATGAGGGCAAGTTTATGATGATGGACTGCGGAGCAAACCTTACATGCTCTCCGGAAACTCTTGATACCTTTGCCGTTATGGCAAAAACATATATGGAAAAGGTTGAGGGTGTGAAAAATCCACGCGTCGGACTTGCAAATATCGGAGTTGAGGAAAACAAGGGAACGGAAACGCTTGTCAAAACATATGAGATAATGAAAGAAGCCGACTATAACTTTGTGGGAAATATCGAGGTGCGCGACATACCGAAGGGCGGAGCGGACGTTGTTATATGCGAGGGCTTCACCGGCAATGTAATTCTTAAGATGTATGAGGGTGTCGCAGGCGTACTTCTCGGAAACATAAAACGTATCTTTATGAAAAGTGCGCTTACAAAGCTCGGTTATCTCCTTATTTCCGGCGGAATGAAGGATTTCAAGAAAAAGATGGATTACAAGGAGTTCGGCGGCGCGCCTCTTATGGGTATTTCAAAGCCCGTTATAAAAGCCCACGGCTCATCGGATGCAAGGGCGTTTAAAAATGCGATACGCCAGGCGGTGAACTACGCGCAAAGCGGCGCAATCGAAGAAATCAGAGAGAGTATTTCATCCTCTGAAAAAGGGTTAGAAGAAACAGGTGATGAGGAATGAGTATAAAGGAGTTTCAGTCGGTAATCGGCTACACATACAAAGACATAACCTTGCTTGAAACAGCTCTTACACATTCTTCATATGCAAACGAAAAGGGAAACGGACACAAGTACAATGAACGTCTTGAATTTCTCGGGGACTCCGTTCTCGGGTTTATAACAGCCGAGTATTTTTTCAAACATTTCAGGGATATCCCTGAGGGAGAGCTTACAAAGCTGCGAGCTTCTACAGTATGTGAAAAATCCCTGTATGAATTTGCAAAAGAGATAAATCTCGGCGAATACCTTCTGCTCGGAAAAGGGGAGCAAAGGACGGGCGGCAGAGAAAGAGCATCTATTCTTGCGGATGCATTTGAGGCTGTAATAGCCTCTCTCTATCTTGACGGAGGAATAGAGGTCGCTCGTAAATTTGTTTTAAGATTTGTTTCAAAGGCTGTGGAAAACCATCAGGTTTCATTTAAGGATTACAAGACGATTCTTCAGGAGGTTATCCAGAAAAATCCCGAAGAAACACTTACTTATGTGCTTGTCGGAGAGAGCGGTCCCGACCATGATAAAACCTTTGAGGTTGAGGTTCATCTCAACTCAAATGTTATAGGAAAGGGACAGGGAAGAACAAAGAAGCACGCCGAGCAGGAGGCTGCCCGCGAGGCGTTGGAGCTTATGGGACTATGAGTCATAAAAACATCGCATTATTTGTTGCACATGCCGGTTGTCAGAACACATGCAGCTTTTGTAACCAGCGTATAATTTCCGGAAAAACAGAGACCGCCACGGCAGATGACGTCAAAAGAGCAATGGATATTGCTCTTGCTTCGGGCTGCCATGACGGCCAGCTTGCTTTTTTCGGGGGAAGCTTTACAGCCGTTGAAAGGGAGTATATGATAAGCCTTTTGGAAGCGGCACGGCCGTATGTTCTTGACCGTTCAATCACGGGAATACGAATCTCTACACGTCCGGATGCGATTGATGATGAGATTCTTGAAATATTGAAATACTACGGTGTTGAGGCTATTGAGCTCGGTGCTCAGAGTATGGATGAGCGTGTTCTTTCTCTCAATCGCCGCGGTCATACCGCGGAAGATGTAAGGTATGCGTCAAGGCTCATAAAAGAATATGGCTTTGAGCTGGGACTACAGATGATGACCGGTCTTTACGGAGATACGGATGAGGGAGCCGTGTATACGGCAAAAGAGATTATAAAGCTCTCACCGGCTACCGTGCGCATCTACCCCACGGTTGTTCTCTCGGGAACGGAGCTTTCCAGGCTCTACAGAGAGGGAGAGTATGTGCCGGAGACTCTTGACGAGGCTGTAGACCTTTGCTCCGTGCTTCTCGATATGTTTGAAAAAGCCGGAATAAAGGTGATAAGGCTCGGTCTTCACTCGGGCGGAAACGTTGAGGACGGATATGTTGCCGGAGCGTATCATCCGGCCTTTCGTGAGCTTTGTGAGAGTAAGCTCTTTTACGAGAGAGTTCTCAAGGATTTGTCAAAGTATGATAATTCCGAAAAAAAAGAGTATAAAATTTTCGTAAATCCTAAAGAAATTTCAAAAATGACGGGACAGAATCGAATAAATATAGTAAAATTAAGGGATAAAAATTATTTCTGCAAGGTTTTTCCTGATGAAAAGCTTGAGAAAAATGAATTTTATACAGAGGTTAGTACGAAATGATACTTAAGGCACTTGAACTGCAAGGGTTTAAATCATTTCCCGACAAGACGATACTCAGTTTTGACAAGGGAATGACGGCTGTTGTCGGGCCGAACGGCTCAGGTAAGAGCAATATTTCCGATGCAGTGCGCTGGGTTCTCGGAGAGCAGTCTACGAAGAACCTGCGAGGCGCAAAAATGGAAGATGTCATTTTCGGCGGTACAAGCGTCAGAACGGCACTTGGCTTTGCCGAGGTTACATTGCGCCTTGATAACAGGGACAGGACACTTCAAGATGACAATGATGAGGTTTCAATAACAAGAAGATACTATCGTTCCGGAGAGAGCGAATACAGAATAAACGGGGAAACGGTAAGGCTTAAGGATGTAAACGAGCTCTTTATGGATACGGGTCTCGGACGTGACGGCTATTCCATAGTCAGTCAGGGTAAGGTTGCGGACATGGTCTCCGCAAAGTCTAAAGAGAGACGTGACATGCTCGAAGAGGCGGCAGGTATCTCTCATTTCAGGTACAGAAGAGCCGACGCTCTTCGCAGACTTTCACAGACTGAGGAAAATCTCATAAGACTTCGGGATATCCTTGCGGAGCTCGAGGGACGTGTCGGTCCCTTGAAGGCTCAAAGTGAAAAGGCGCAGAAATTCCTTGTTCTTGCGGACGAGAAAAAGACTCTTGAAATCGGGCTTTGGCTCTACACCATCGACTCTCTTAAGGAGAAGCTTCGTGACCAGGAGCACAGAATCGAGATAGCCTCAAAAAGTCACAGCGACGCGGAGGCGGAGCTCGCCAGTATTGAAGAGAAAATAGAGGCGGCAATAAAGCACTCACAGGAAATAACCTGTGAGATAGACAATCTTCGTCACGGAATGTCACAGTATGAGGAAGAGCTGTCCGGAATAAACTCGAAAATTGCTGTTGATGAAAATACGATAGAGCACAACTGCCAGTCTATAGACCGTATAAGCAAGGATATGGAAATGACCGAGGGTGAACGTGCCGAAACCGTGCAGCAGATAAGTGAAAACGAAGAAAAGATTGTTTCACTTGAGGGACATATTGCCGTAAAAAGGGAGGAACTCGGAGCTCTTTCGCTGGATGCGGAGTCTATCGTAAAAGCAAACGATGAAAATGCGGATAAGATTCTCGATCTTACAAAGAAGCTGAACGACGTGTCGGAAAAACTCAGCGCAAGCAGAGTGAGAAGATCCTCTGCGCTGTCAGGCCGGGAAGAGGTGCTCACGCGGTCCGAAAACATAGACAAGACCAGAGCGGAGAGAGAAAAGCTTGTCTCTGACTTTAAGGCGCATGAAAAGGAAGCTTCCGACGGGCTTGACGCGTGTAATGAGAACATAACCGCACTTGAAAATTCCATAAACGGGTATGAGCTTCGCGTAAAGACCCGCAACGAAAAGTACGAAAATGAAAAACAGCAGATTGAGGCAAAGCGTCTGGAGCTTTCATCAAAGGAAGAAAAAATACGCATGCTTGAAGAACTCGAAAAAAACATGGAGGGTTATTCGGGAAGCGTAAGAGCTGTGGTGAAGGAGGCAAAACGCGGTGCACTTTCGGGTGTTCACGGGCCTCTCTCAAAAATTATCAGCGTAAAGGATAAATACTCAACCGCAATCGAAACTGCGCTCGGAGCAGCGGTTCAGTTTGTTGTTGTAGACAGCGAAGCGGACGCAAAAAAGGCGATAAGATATCTTAAGGAGACAAAAGGGGGAAGAGCAACCTTCCTGCCGGTGAGCGTCATAAAGGCACGAACCCTTGACGAGGACGGACTTGATGATTGCTTCGGCTTTGTCGACATTGCAAGCAACCTTGTGTCAGCCGATAAAAAATATTCGGAAATAATAAAGGCGCAGCTTGCAAGAACGGTAGTTGTCGAGGATATCGACAGCGCCATTGCGATAGGAAAAAAATATAAAAACAGATTTAAAATAGTTACTCTTGACGGACAGGTTATAAATGCCGGCGGTTCAATGACCGGCGGATCGAAGATTCAGAACGCGGGTATCCTGTCGAGAACGGGAGCTATTGACGAGCAGAAAAAGGAACTCGAGGAGCTCAGAAAGAAGCTTACATTCTTTGAGGACTCGTTTAAACTTACGACCGAGGATCTTGCGAAGGCAAAGGCTGATATGGTTGCCGCTTCCGCAGACCTCACTACCGCAAATGAGGAAAAAGTGCGTCTTGAAAGTGCGCTTTCTCTTGTGCGGGGCCAGCTTAAGTCTGTGGAGGACGCTCTTTCCGAGCTTGAAGACGAAAATAAAAACTCAAAGGTACGTGTTGAAGAGTTTGAAAAGATAATAGATGCCTGTGAAAAAGAAGAGAAAAAGCTTGAAACTGAGTCAAAGAGCATTGAAGATGAAATTGCCGGTCTTACGGGAAGCAAGGAAGAGCTTCTTAAAAAGCGTGAGGAAATGACGGCTCGCAGTGCACAGATTGACCTTGAGGTTATGTCCTTGTCTAAGGATATTCAGGTTTGCAGGGATAATATCTCAAGACTCAGCGAGGAAAATGAAGCGACCGTTTCCAGGGAGGATGAGCTGAAGCTTGAAATAAAGGCTTTTGAAGACTCAAACACGAAAATCAGAGAAGAGATAGAAAGTCTTAAAGAGCAGGTTGTAAAGATCAAAGAACAGAACATAGATTCCGAACAGAAAATCGAAGACCTTACAGCGGAGAGAAACGAAGCGGAGGCCGAAAGCAATAAGCTTCGTCAGTTTGAGCGCAACAAAATGGGCGAAAGAGAGCAGCTGTCCGGAGAGCTTGCACGTCTTGAGGAACGCAAGGCAGGTATGCTACGCGAGTATGATGAAACGACCAACAAGCTCTATGACGAATACCAGCTCACGCGCAGGGAGGCAGGAGAGATATCCGAGCCTGCCGAGGACCCGAAGGAAAGCCGTATAAAGCTTACGGAGGTAAAGAATAAGATAAAGGCATTGGGCTCTGTAAACGTAGGAGCAATAGAAGAGTACAAGGAAGTCTCCGAGCGTTATGAGTTTATGAGCACACAGATTTCAGACGTTGAGCAGTCGAAGAATGAGCTTATAAAACTCATAGACGAGCTTACAAGTAATATGTCCCTTCGTTTCAGAGAGCAGTTTGCCAGAATTGACAAGGCCTTCGGCGAGACGTTTGCCGAGCTCTTCGGCGGAGGAAAGGCTGAGCTTCTTCTTGAAAACGAGTTGGATATACTCGAGTCCGAGATTCAGATAAAGGTTCAGCCGCCGGGAAAGAACGTACAGAATATCGACCTTCTTTCCGGAGGAGAAAAAGGACTTTCGGCGATTGCATTGCTTTTCGCCATCCTTAAGGTCACACCCGCCCCGTTCTGTATATTTGACGAGGTGGAGGCGGCTCTCGACGACGTCAATGTAACCAGATACGCACAGTACGTACGTCGAATGACCGCAAACACTCAGTTTATTCTTATCACACACAGACGCGGAACCATGGAAGAAGCGGACGTTCTTTACGGTGTTACCATGCAGGAAGAGGGAGTTTCAAAGCTTCTTGAGCTCAAGACTGCGGAAATGGCAAGAAAACTTGGACTTGATTAAGATAAAATCTACCGGGAGGAAAGATACCAGTGGGACTTTTTAACAGAAAGATAAGCAAGGGAATGAAGAAAACCAGGGACCAGTTCTCGGGAAATATCGACAACGTTCTCGATGCTTTTGATGAAATAGGCGATGAACTCTATGATGAGCTTACAGAGGTTCTCATCATGGGAGACGTCGGTGTTGAGACCTCGGCTTTTATCGTTGACGAGGTAAAGGAAAGAGTCGGAAAAAACGGAATAAAGCATCCCTCCGAGGTAAGAGCCGTTATCAAGGACGTTGTTGCGGAAATGCTCGGAGAGGACCAGAAGATAGACTTCGTGACAACTCCGGCAATAATTCTCGTTATAGGCGTAAACGGCGTCGGAAAAACGACCACCATAGGAAAGATGGCGAATTATTTCAGGAGCGAGGGTAAAAAGGTTATACTCGGAGCAGCCGATACCTTCCGTGCGGCAGCTATTGACCAGCTTGAGATATGGGCAGAGCGTGCCGAGGTTGAGATTGTTAAGCACAAGGAGGGAGCAGACCCGGCAGCCGTTGTGTTTGATACCATAAATGCAGGTATAAACAGAAATGCGGACGTTATTATTTGTGATACTGCCGGACGTCTTCACAACAAAAAGAACCTCATGGAAGAGCTTAACAAGATATACAGAGTTATAGACAGAGAGCTTCCGTACTCCGACCGTGAAATCTTTCTTGTGCTGGATGCGACAACAGGACAGAATGCCATCTCGCAGGCAAAGGAATTTATGGCGGTTGCCGACGTAACGGGAATAGTTCTTACAAAGCTTGACGGAACCGCAAGAGGCGGTGTGGTTCTTTCCATAAAGAATGACCTTAAGCTGCCGGTTAAGTTTATCGGTGTCGGAGAGGGTATTGACGACCTTCAGCCGTTTTCCGCAACAACCTTTGCGGAGAGCTTGTTCAATGTAACACCTGAGGACGACAGCGCAGAACCGGTTATCACGGTAAATGAGGAAAGACTTGCGGCAGACAAGGCAGCGGCTGCCGAGCGCGCCGCAAAGGCCGAGGCGGAAGAAAAAGCAAGGCTTGAGGCAGAGGCAAAAGCTGAAGCAGAGGCAAAGATAAAAGCTGAAGCAGAGGCCGAATCAGAAGCAAAGCCGGAAGCCGAGGCGGAAGAAAAAGCTTCCGTCGATGAGTCTGAAAAGGAACAGGAGAAAGAGAAAAAGCCCGAAGAAAAGGCAAAGAAATCTTCTTTCTGGTCAAACCTTTTCAGTTCAGGCGAGTATATGGGATAAACATATGAGGCAAAAACAGGGCGTAATAAAGAAACGGAATAAAAAATATGATTTTTCTTATAGCAACATCTAACCAACATAAAAAGCTTGAATTTGAGAGAATTCTCTCCCCTCTCGGTGTGGAGATAAAAACGGCAAAGGAGCTGGGTGTTTCCCTTCCCGAGGTTGAGGAAAACGGAACTACCTTTGAGGAAAATGCTTTTCTCAAAGCGGAGAGCGGGTGCAAGGTGAGCGGATATCCGACCTTGTCGGATGATTCCGGACTCTGTATCGACTATCTTGACGGGGCGCCGGGTATTTACTCCGCGCGCTACAGTGCAAGTGACGGAGAGAACGGAGATGACAAGGAGAACAACAGAAAGGTTCTGAAAGAACTGTCGGGTGTTCCCCTTGAAAAAAGAGCCGCTCATTATGTGTGTGCGGTTGCGTGTGTATTTCCGGACGGCAGAAAATTTGCAGTTCGCGGCGAGTGTCACGGGTTCATCGGCTTTGAGGAGCGCGGAGAAAACGGATTCGGTTATGACCCGATGTTTCTTGTAGATGTCGATTCGGGTGCAAATCCGGGCGGCGCACCTGGAAAAAAGACCTTCGGTGAGACAACTCCCGAGGAAAAGGATAAGGTAAGTCACAGAAGCAGGGCCCTTCATAAGATGTATGAGGTCCTTAAAGAAGAGGTAAAAGAATAATGACTGGTAAAGAAAGAGCAAAATTGAGGTCGCAGGCACATTCTCTCACACCGGTATTTCAGATAGGAAAAAACGGTGTTACGGAGGCGGTTGTTGCGCAGACAGACGAGGTCCTTACCGCAAAGGAGCTTATAAAGATAAAAATTCTTCTGGAGAGCTGCCCGGAGAAGCCGAAGGACGTGGCGGTTAAGCTCGCCTCCGCAACCGGAGCGGAAATAATCGGCGTTATAGGCGGAGTAATCATTCTCTACAGGTACAGCGAGGAGCTTCATGAAAAGCAGGCAAAAAAAGAAGCAAATAAGCGTGCCGCAGCAAGAGCTGCCGCAAACAATAATTACGGCGGAAGATATGATAAGGAGCTTAAATGGAGAAGATAGGTGTCTTCGGCGGAACCTTTAATCCGCCGCATCTCGGACATTTGCATATTGCCGGAAGCTTTGCAAAGGAATACAATTTATCAAAGGTTCTGATTATTCCCACATATATACCACCGCATAAAGAAAGTCCTCTCCTTGCAAGCTCGGAGGCAAGGCTTAAGATGTGCAGAGAGACCTTTACGGACGACTTTTTCGAGGTTTCGGAGCTGGAGATCTTAAGGCGGGGAAAAAGCTATACCTATGATACGGTAAAAGAGTTAAGGACTCTTTATCCGGATGCGCAGATTTTCTTTTTGGTCGGTGACGACATGCTCACGTCCCTTCACGAGTGGAGAAGACCTAAGGATATTCTGAAACTTTGCACTGTGGTTGCCTCAACGCGACGCGACGAGATTTCGGTGAAGCAGCTTAAAAAATATGCCGAAGAATATTTCCCGGAAGAGCTTTCCGCGGGAAAAATAAAGTTTCTTGAAACAAAGCCTATAGAGATTTCCTCGACGGAGATCCGTAACAAGATAGAAAAAGGAGAGGATGTGAAAGATTTTCTTTCCGCCGGAACCTTAAAATATATCATTACAGGAGGGCTTTACAATGCTGGAACGCAAGGATGAATTCATCGCGATAATGAAGGAAAAGCTTAAAGAAAAAAGATTTATTCATTCACTGAATGTGGCGGATGCCGCAAAAAAACTGGCAGAGCGATACGGCGCGGATACCGAAAAGGCGTATATCTGCGGTTTGCTCCATGACATTGAAAAAAACGCACCCGAGGATGAACAGGAAAGATATATGAACAGTCTCGGAGAGGAGCTGCCGAAAGTTGTAAAAGACAACTTCAAGCTATGGCATGCGCCCGCCGGAGCGGCATTTGTTCGTGACGAGCTCGGTATAAAGGATCCCGAGATGATTTCCGCAATAAAGTATCATACAACCGCAAAAGCCGGAATGACCATGCTTGAAAAGATTATATACATCGCCGATTACATCTCTGACGAACGTGATTATCCGGGCGTTGACGAAATGAGAAAAAAGGCGTTTGAGGACATAAACGAAGCTATTCTGACAGGCACGCGGTTTACTCTGAACGAGCTGCTTGCCCATGACAGAATAATCAATCAGGACACAATAGACGCATACAATGAGATGTGCGCACTTTTAAGATAAGAACAGGAGAGCACAGATGACAAGTATCGAAAAGGCAGAAAATATCGTAAAGATTCTTGACGAAAAGAAGGCGGTCGGCATAAGGGTTCTCAGGATTTCGGACCTTACGGCCATAAGCGACTATTTTGTTGTAGCAAACGGAACATCCACTACACATATAAGGGCTCTCGCCGACGAGGTAGACTTCAGGATGGGAGAGCGCGGAGAGAACGGCAGACTTGAGGGTAAAGCAACGGATTGGTTGCTGCTTGACTTTGGTGATGTAATTGTCCATATCTTCCTGCCGGACGCAAGAGAGCACTATAACCTGGAAAAGCTCTGGGCTGATGCGGAAGAGATTTCAACTGATAAATTTGCAAATTAATTCAAAGGAATGAAATAGAAGATGAAACCATACGATTTTAAAGCCAATGAGGCAAAATGGCAGCAAAAGTGGGAAGAAGCAGGGGTTTTCCATGCAGAGGACAATTCGGATAAACCGAAGTTTTACGGACTTGTAGAGTTTCCGTACCCGTCCGGCGCAGGAATGCATGTGGGACATATCAAGGCATATTCCGGTCTTGAGGTTGTTTCCAGAAAGCGCAGGATGCAGGGCTACAATGTACTTTTTCCCATAGGCTTTGACGCATACGGACTTCCGACCGAAAACTATGCGATAAAGACAGGCATACATCCGCGTAAGGTTACGGATATGAACATTGCGCGCTTTTCGGAGCAGCTTAAAAAGGTCGGCTTTTCCTTCGACTGGACCCGTGTTATAGATACAACGCAGGAGGACTACTACAAGTGGACTCAGTGGATCTTTTTAAAGATGTTTGAAAACGGGCTGGCTTTCCGTGACAAAACTCTTGTAAACTATTGCCCCTCATGTAAGGTTGTTCTTTCAAATGAGGACTCACAGGGCGGTAAATGTGATATCTGTCATTCTGAGATTGTTCAGAAGTCAAAGGATGTATGGTATCTGAGAATTACCGAATATGCAGACAAGCTTCTTGAGGGTCTTAACGACGTTGATTATCTTCCCAACATAAAGCTCCAGCAGGTTAACTGGATAGGTAAATCCACCGGCGCTTTTGTAAACTTCCCCGTAAAGGATACCGACGAAAAGCTCCGCATCTACACAACCAGACCGGACACGCTCTACGGCGTTACCTTCATGGTTATGGCGCCGGAGCATCCGATGATTGACAAGTATTCCGACAGAATATCCAACATGGATGCTATTTCCGCATACAGAAACGAGTGCGCCAAGAAGACGGAGTTTGAGAGAACTCAGCTTGTAAAGGACAAGACGGGCGTTAAGATAGACGGCCTTGTTGCGATAAATCCGGTTGACGGAAGAGAGATTCCCATCTTTGTTGCGGATTACGTAATGATGGGTTACGGAACGGGCGCAATCATGGCTGTTCCGGCACATGACGACCGTGACTATGAGTTTGCGAAGAAGTTCGGAATAGATATCATCGAGGTAATCAAGGGCGGAGATATCTCCAAGGGTCCGTATGTCGGAGACGGCGAGATGGTGAACTCGGGAATTCTCAACGGGCTTACAAATAAGAAAGACTCAATCGAAAAGATGATTGAAGTGCTTACCGAAAAAGGAGTAGGCGAAAAGGGCGTTCAGTACAAGATGAAGGACTGGGCTTTCAACCGTCAGCGTTATTGGGGAGAGCCTATTCCCATAGTCTACTGTCCGCATTGCGGTATGGTTCCCGTACCGTATGACGAGCTTCCTTTGAGGCTTCCGAGCATTGAAAACTTTGAGCCGGGTCAGGACGGAGAAAGTCCGCTTGCAAAGATAGATTCCTTCGTAAACTGCAAGTGCCCGAAGTGCGGAGCGGATGCAAAGCGTGAGACGGATACCATGCCTCAGTGGGCAGGCTCCTCATGGTACTTCCTTCGCTATATGGATCCGCATAACGACAAGAAATTTGCGGACTTTGATAAGCTCTCGTACTGGGGACCGGTAGACTGGTACAATGGTGGTATGGAGCATGTAACCCGCCACCTTATATACTCACGCTTTTGGCACAGATTCCTCTACGATATCGGCGAGGTTCCCTACAAGGAGCCATACGCAAAGAGAACGGCTCAGGGTCTTATTCTGGGACCTGACGGCGACAAGATGTCGAAGTCAAAGGGCAATGTAATCGACCCGCTCGATGTCGTAAACGAATACGGTGCTGACGTACTTCGTACCTATGTTCTCTTTATGGGTGACTATGAAAAGGCAGCCCCCTGGTCGGAGTCAAGCGTTAAGGGCTGTAAGAGATTTATCGACAGAGTATGGGGCCTTCAGGACATACTTGTTCCCGGCGACGACTTCTCAAAGGAGCTTGAAAGCTCGTTCCATAAGACCATAAAGAAGGTCTCCGAGGATATCGAGACTCTGAAGTACAACACGGCAATAGCCGCACTTATGACTCTTATCAATCAGATTTATGACAACGGAAAGATAACTGTTGCAGAGCTTAAGGCATTTATCACCATGCTCAACCCGTTTGCTCCTCATGTCACCGAGGAGATATGGGAGGAGCAGAGCTTCGGCGGCATGCTTGCAACCTCAAAGTGGGTTGAGTATGACGAGGCAAAATGTGTGGAGGATACCGTTGAGATAGTTGTTCAGATAAACGGAAAAATCCGTGCAAAGCTCATGGTTGCGTCAAATGTCGAAAGTGACGAGGCGATTGCTCTTGCAAAGGCGGATGAAAAGATCTCGGCGGAAATTGCCGGCAAGACAATCGTGAAGGAGCTCTATGTTCCGGGAAGACTTGTAAATATTGTTGTAAAGGGTTAAGGTGTTTTTGAATGTCTGGAAAAATAACTTTTATCGCCGACATAAAAAGTTTTTTTAAGGACCTTTTGTCGATTGTTGAAAATCACTTTGCAAACATAATTTTCGGAGTTCTTATAATCGCGCTCTTCTTCCTTTTCAGGAAGTGGCTTTCAAAAAACATTTCTGCTATTTTCGCAAAGCTTTTTAAAAAGAATCCTATGATAGGATCGGGAATAAGAACCTCGGTGCAAAGCCCGCTGAAGGCGTTTTTCCTGATTCTGGGCTTTTATCTGGGTGCAATGGTTATAGGCTTTTCACCATCTGTGTTTGCAGCTATAACAAAGGTTTTCAGGATATGCAATATCGTCCTTATAACATGGGCTCTCGCAAACTTTACACCCTTTGCGACCTCTCTTGTGATAAAGTTTGAGGACAAAAGCAGCAGAAAGTCGAGCGCGGTGGCGATAAAGTTTATTGCCAACATTCTGAAGGTTATAATCATCGCCCTTTCATGCGTCATAATAATAAGCGAGCTCGGATACAACATCTCCGGTCTTATAACGGGGCTCGGTCTCGGAGGTCTTACCTTCTCCCTTGCGGCGCAGAGTACTGCGGCAAACCTTTTTGCCGGATTCTCCATAGTTTCCGATAAGCCGTTTGACGTAGGGGACTATATCATCACTCCGTCCGTTGAGGGAACGGTGGAGGATATCACCATGCGCAGTACCTGCGTGAGAACAGTTGCGGATACGGTTATCGTTATGCCGAACTCAAAGCTTGTAAACGAACCGATAACTAACTGTTCCCGAATGACAAAGCGTTATGTTGATTTTACGATAGGACTTACATATGACGCAGAGGTAAGGACCATAGAAAAGTGTATTTCGGATATTGAAGAAATGCTCAAAAAGGATGAGGAAGTCAGCGACGACAGAATCTCCGTAAGCTTTGCGGGCTTTGCCGAAAGCAGCCAGGACATACGAATCATCTACTTCACCAAGGACAAGGCCTTTGATAAGTCACTCAAGGTACAGGAGAAAATTAATTACGGTATATCCGAAATAGTCAGGAAAAACGGAGCTTCCTTTGCATTCCCGAGTACAAGCGTATATATGGAAAATGCATAAATTCCGTTTGACAATTACGGCTTGCTGCTGTATAATGTGACAGTCCATACTGTATGGACGTGTAATTATAATATTTACCCTACATCTCGGAGGGAGGGACATATAAATGAGCCAGGTAAAAGTTAAAGAGAATGAATCTCTCGACAGTGCTCTCAGACGTTTTAAGAGACAGACATCACGCGACGGTGTTATTCAGGAAGTACGAAAGAGAGAGCATTACGAAAAGCCTTCTGTAAAGAGAAAGAAGAAATCAGAAGCTGCTCGTAAGCGCAAGTACAAATAATTAAGAGAAAAGGTTCTTTTTCGCCGCAGGGCAGAGAGAACCTTTTTTATTTCCTCCGGATGTGTTACTATATGTCCGGTGATAATTTTCACGGGAGGGAAAAAAATGAAGGATATGGGACCTTTTTTGCACACGCTTTTCAGGACGGGAAAGCGCCGTAGGAGTATAACGGAAATAAAGCCGCACGAATTTGTTTCAAGGGGGATAAAGGTGGTTGCGCTTGACGCAGACAACACCAGTTCATACGACAGAACAACAGACCCGCTTCCGGGAGCAAATGAGTGGATACAGAGCCTTAAAAGCGAGGGCCTTAAGGTTGTTCTTTTGTCAAACGCCAAGACTGAGAGAGCGAGGATTCTGGCAGACAAATACGGTATTCCGGCTGTAGGCCTTGCGTGTAAGCCGCTGCCTTTCGGGTATCTGCGCTGTATCCTCAGGTTTTTTACAAGACCTTCACGTATATGTATGGTCGGGGATCAGCTCTTTACGGATATACTCGGTGCAAATTTTATGGGCTTTCAGAGTATTTATGTTTATCCTCATGAAAAGGAAAAACAAAATGTTGTGAGTTTTCGGATAAGAAGAGCTGCGGAAAAAATTATTTTTGCTTATCAGGACAGGAAGTATAAGGATGAAGATTAAGGAGCTTTCGGAAAAATTGCGTCCGGGAAAGGCCGCACTCATCTTCAGCGAGGAAAGTATACTTTACCTTACAGGCTTTGCGGTTTCGGACGCGGTGCTTGTCGTTTCAAAAAACGGAAGTACTCTTGTAACGGACGGAAGATATATCGAAGCGGCAACCGAAAAGATACAAAGCTGTGAGGTCGTTTTGGGAAGAACAGGAGATTTCAAAACGCAAATCAAAGAAATAATGAGCGGATATGACGTGCGTGAGGTTTTGCTTGAAATTTCCAGGGTTACCGTACGGGAAGCCGCAAAGTACAGGGCTTATCTCGACTCTTTTAAAATGGCTCTTACCGAAGAGCTTGATGACCTGATGAAGGCTTTGCGCTCTGTTAAAAGTGAAGATGAACGAGAAAGGATAGCAAGGGCTCAGAGTATCGCCGAGACCGGATTTGAGAGAATTTTACCGCTCATAAAGCCGGGTATACGTGAGAGTGATATCGCGCTTGAGCTTGATTATCAGATGAAAAAGGCCGGCGCGCAGGACATTTCTTTTGAAACGATAGTTGTCACCGGCGTAAACTCGTCTAAACCGCACGGCGTTCCGGGGAATACCGAGATAAAGAACGGAGATTTCGTAACCATAGATTTCGGTGCGGTTTATGAGGGCTATCACTCGGACACCACCCGCACGCTTGCGGTAGGGTCCGTCAGTGATGAGCAGCGACGGGTTTACAATACTGTGCTGAAGGCACAGACAGCCGGTGTCATGGCTCTGCGCGCCGGCATTTCGGCGAAAGCTGCGGATGCCGTATGCCGCGACATAATAACCGACGCGGGCTACGGCAGCTTTTTCACGCACAGCACGGGACACGGAGTGGGAGTGGAGATTCATGAATTTCCCGCACTTTCGCCCGTGGCAAATGAGCAAATACTGCTGCAGCCGGGAAATGTTGTGACGGTCGAGCCGGGTATATATCTTCCGGGAAGCTTCGGGGTCAGGATAGAGGATATGCTGTATGTCACGGAGGACGGAGCCGAAAACTTCGTTACATTGCCGAAGGAACTTATGATTTTGTGATTTTGAGTTTTTATATTTATTACATCTCAGTCACAAAAAAGCCTTGAAAAAATAAGAGGACTAATATACAATAGTACGCGTATACAAATGCAAATCGGAGGTTTATTTTATGATATCAGCGGGAGATTTCAGAAACGGCGTTACATTTGAAGAGGAAGGACAGGTTCTTCAGGTTGTTGAATTCCAGCACGTAAAGCCGGGTAAAGGCGCTGCGTTCGTAAGAACAAAGACAAAGAATGTTATCACAGGAGCCGTGGTTGAGAAGAGCTATAACCCCACAGCAAAGTTCCCGACAGCTTTTGTCGAGAGAAAAGACATGGAGTACTCTTACAACGACGGAGACCTTTATTACTTCATGGATCAGGAGACATACGAGCTTGTTCCCATCAACAAGACAGAGCTCTCCGACAACTTTAAATTCGTAAAGGAAAACATGGTTTGCCGTGTTCTCTCTTACAAGGGCAAGGTTTTCGGTGTTGAGCCGCCGAACTTTGTTGAACTTGAAGTTACACAGACCGATCCGGGCTTCAAGGGTGACACGGCAACTAATGCCACAAAGCCCGCTACTCTCGAAACCGGAGCTGAGGTTAAGGTTCCTCTCTTCATCGATGAGGGAGAGGTAATTCAGATTGACACAAGAACAGGTGAATACATGGGCCGTGCATAACGGTCGGTCATTGGAGGTACAGAAGATGACGGTTATTGAGAAAGTTGCATACCTTAAGGGCCTTGCGGAAGGACTCAACTTGAATTCTGAAAAAGCAGAGACAAAGATGTTCAACGCAATTATTGACGTTCTTGAGGATATCGCAGAGACAACAACAGACCTGGATGATACACTGGATATCGTGAGTGAGCAGCTCGACGAGGTTGACGAGGACCTCGGAAGTCTTGAGGAGCTCATTTACGGAGAGTGTGACTGTCTTGACGACGACTGTTGCTGCGGTGACGACTACGACGAGTGTGACTGCGGATGCTGCGGCGACGAAACGGAATACTATGAAGTAGAGTGCCCTGCATGTCACGAGACAATCTGTGTTGACGAGGGAATCCTCGAGGAGGGCGCAACAATCTGCCCGAACTGCGGAGAAAAGCTTGAGTTTGAGATTGAATTTGAGGATGAAAAAACTCCTGTAGACGAGGAAGCATAATAAGTCAGATTCATGGGGCATCGACAAAGCCGGTCGGTGCCTTTTTTGACTTGAAAGAAATAGGTGAAGATATGGACTTAATACTTGCATCAGGTTCTCCGAGAAGAAGTAAGATACTGTCCTCGGTAGGGTACGTATTCAGCGTTCTTCCGTCAGAGTTTGATGAAAGTCGGATTTCTCTTGAAAATCCGAGAAAGGGAGTTGAAGCACTTGCCTTCGAAAAGGCAAATCAGGTGTTTCAGTCCTTGCCGCCCGTCACAAAGCTGGGGTCGGTTGTGCTCGGTGCGGACACAATAGTCGTATGTGACGGAGAGGCTCTTTTAAAGCCGTCAAGCGAAGAGGAAGCAAAGAAAATGCTCATGAAGCTTTCAGGGAAAAAGCATCAGGTGTACACGGCCTTTTCCCTTGTATCCGTTTCGGACAGCGAAACGTTTACGGAAAAGACGGATGTTTATTTTTATGACCTCACGGAGGAGAAGATAGACGAATACATCGCCACAAGAGAGCCTATGGATAAGGCGGGGGCATACGGTATTCAGGGAGCAGGGTGCCTGCTTGTGAAAAAAATAGACGGAGACTACTTCAACGTGGTCGGTCTTCCGATAGCGAGAGTCTCGAGAAGTCTCGAAAGATACGGGATTTATCCCTTAAGATAAAATTAATAAAATTATTCGTTGAGAAATGACAGTCAGTAGGGTATAATACACTCGTAAAACTAAAAAGGAGTCTTTAAAATGTTACTTTTTACGCAGGACATTGGTATAGATCTTGGAACAGCTAATACGCTCGTTTTTGTAAAAGGAAAAGGGATTGTTATAAGAGAACCGTCGGTTGTTGCCGTTGACGTTCGTTCAAATCCCAACAGAGTCGTCGCGGTCGGCTCGGAGGCAAAGCAGATGATAGGTCGTACACCCGGCTCTATCACCGCTGTAAGACCTCTTAAGGACGGCGTTATTGCGGATTTTGACATAACGGCAGACATGCTTAAGGAGTTTATAAAGAGAGCTATGAGCTCTTCTCCTCTTACAAAAGCAAGAGTTATGATTTGCATACCTTCGGGAGTTACGGAGGTTGAGCGCAGAGCAGTACATGATGCCGCACGTTCGGCGGGAGCAAAGCAGGTAAGCCTTATCGAGGAGCCCATGGCAGCCGCTATAGGAGCAGGACTTCCGGTTTCTGAGGCTACAGGATCGATGGTAGTTGATATCGGCGGCGGTACGGCGGAGGTTGCCGTTATCTCACTCGGAGATATCGTAACTTCATGCTCCGCAAGAGTTGCCGGAGACAGCTTTGACGACGCAATCATCGCTTACGTAAAGAGAAAGTACAACCTTCTCATAGGAGAGCGTACAGCCGAAGAAATAAAGATAAAGATAGGTTCCGCTTACCCGTATGAAGGAGAGGGAGCAATAGACATAAAGGGAAGAAACCTTGTAGACGGACTTCCGAAGAACGTTGAGATAACCTCGGAGGAAGTAAGAGAGGCACTTTCGGACAGCGTGAATCTGGTGCTTGACGCAATAAGATCCACCCTTGAAAAAACACCGCCCGAGCTTGCGGCGGATATCATCGACCAGGGAATCATGCTAACCGGCGGCGGAGCTCTTCTCCGCGGACTTGACCGTCTTATTTCAGCAGAGACCGGAATGCCGGTACATGTAGCTGAGAATCCGCTTGACTGTGTGGTTGACGGTACAGGCATCTGCCTCGAGAATGATATGCTCAGTCTCACAAGTTCAAAGAATTATGACTAAAAACAAAGGGGCTTTTTACAAAGCCCCTTTTCGGTCTGTTTTACATTGTCTTTTTGGGTGGTTTACCTATGAAAAAATTTTTTAAGAGTACATGGTTCAAAATTCTTGTAGCTATACTTACGGTGCTTCTGGCATTTATTATATTTGCCGTGGTTACGTCTCACGGAAGCTCACCGCTTTCAACCGCCATGGGAACCGTAGCAGAGCCCTTTTACAGGGGGGCGTCGGCTGTCGGAAAGGGCTTTACGAAGGTGGGAGATTTTTTCACGTCCAAGGAAAAGTATAAGACGGAGATTGAAAACCTGGAAAGTGAGATTGCGGACCTTCAGTCAAGGCTTGCCGACTATGAGCAGACAAAACAGAAACTGGAGCTCTATGAGGGTGCGCTCGAAATAAAAGAAACGAACCCGGATTATAAGTTTGTTTCGGCTGTAATCATAGGAAAGGATTCATCAAATGCCTTCACGACATTTACCTTCAACAAGGGAAGTGCAGACGGCATTTCGGTAAACGATCCGGTCATATACGGCAAAGGCCAGCTCGTCGGCGTTGTGACAAAGGTGTCGGCTACATATTGCGTCGTTTCAACGATTCTCGACCCCAATGTAAACGTCAGCGCATACGAGGTTCGTACCAGGGAATCCGGTTTTATCTCGAACTCGGCATCTCTCTCAAAGGACGGATTTTGCAGACTTTCCGGTCTTGACAGAACCACATCTATTGCTGCCGGAGGTATCGTTTGTACCACCGGTGTGGGAGGAGTTTATCCGCGTGACCTTATTGTCGGAACCGTAAAGGAAGTAAAGAACGAGGACAGCGACATCTCATCCTATGCTATCGTTGAGCCGAGTGCGGATATTGACAATCTCGAAGATGCACTTATCATCACTGAATTTGACGGTCAGGGCGCAAGCCAAAACGTTTCCGAATAGAGGTATTTACCGTGACGAGAGCTGTTTCAAAATCAAAAATGAATCTCTGTATCCGGCGGACCGGGTTTATTTTTCTGATTCTTTTTGTCGGTGTACTTCAAAACACCCCGTATATGTTTCCTACTGTTTTCGGAGCACACGCTTTTCTGCTTATACCGACGGTGGTTTGCATTGCCATGTTCGAACGGGATTTGGCTGCAACGCTTATGGGTATCTTCGCCGGTGCCATCTGGGACGCAACTGCCGCACGCGGTGACGGGTTCAATGCATTGTTCCTCATGATAGTAGCGACCGTCGTAGGCCTGCTTATCAACTATCTTATGAGAAACAACCTTTCAACAGCACTTCTTTTGTCCTCTGTTGCAATCGTTCTCTATGCGCTTCTGCATTGGTTTATTTTCGTTATATGCAGGGGAATTGAGGGAGGACTGCTGCTGTTTGTAACTTTTTATCTTCCGTCTATAGTATATACCTTCGTCTTTACCCCTATTTTTTATGTGATTATGAGAAAGTTCCTGAGAAAGCTCAGGGATCGCTATCCTCATAAGTCAAGGGTTATCCGCCCTAACTGATTTTTAAAATACCTGCCGAAAGGAGAGAAGAGCCATGAAAAAAACAAAGATACGCAGCATAATAGTGAGCGTGTTTTTTGTTCTGTCTTTTGTCGTATTCATCTGCTTTCTCTTCAAGGTTCAGGTTATCGATAAGGATAAGCACACAAGAAATACCGTAAAGTCCTACAGTATCACGGTGAACGCGGCGAGGGGAGAAATTCTCGACCGCAACGGTTCCCCTCTGGTGACGAACAGACAGGGAAATTCTATTGTGTTCAATTACGCGTATTTTCCGAAGGATCAGGAAGAGAGAGATAAGATAATTATTTCTCTCATAAAGCTTTTTGAGGAAAATAACAGAGAGTACATAAACAATTTGCCGATTGTTCTCAACTCTGACGGGAGTTATTCCTATGCAGAAGAGAGGGATGACGACATAAAGTGGCTTAAGTCGTCGGAGATGCTCAACCTCAACAGTTATGCAACGGCGGAAAACTGTATGACTGCGCTTGTTGAGAGGTATAAGCTTGAAAACTACAGCAAGGAGGACGCAATAAAGATAGCCTCCGTTTGCGTAGAGATGAAAAAACTAGGCTTTTCCAATTCTGTGGTATACACCTTTGCCGAGGACGTTCCCACAGAGCTTGTCGCCGTTGTTATGGAAAACAGCGCGTTTTACAAGGGCGTTGAAAATTCGATAGTTCCTTACAGAGAGTATACGGACGGCACGGTTGCTCCGCATATTCTGGGAAGGGTGTCGGGCATCTCGGCAAAGACATACGCCGCCGAACAGGAAAAGCTCAAGGAAGCACTGAAAAAGGCGGAAAAAGAAAAGAAGTCCGACGAGGAGATAGCAGCCATAAAGAGAAACGCGTATCTCATGACAGACGACTACGGAAGCAGCGGCCTCGAAGCAAGCTTTGAGTCGTACCTCCGCGGAAAACGAGGAGTAAAAACCGTATCGACCGACTCGGAAGGCAATGTATCCGAAAACTATTCCGTTAAGCCCAGGCAGGGTGATACGGTTATAACTACGATTGACA
Organism: uncultured Oscillospiraceae bacterium; assembly: GCA_900545655.1. GTDB lineage: Bacteria > Bacillota > Clostridia > Oscillospirales > Acutalibacteraceae > UBA1227. The sequence goes on along the minus strand of UQZY01000001.1, from coordinate 65,490 downwards.
CAAACCTGCAGGTTATAGCACAGAATGCTCTTAAAAGAAATGTTGACTCCCTTTCGGGTGAGCTTGCATCTGTCGCAGGTGCTGCGGTTGTCGTTATGGACGTAAACAGCGGCGAGGTTCTCGCCTGCGCGACTTATCCGTCATACGACAACTCCACGTGGAAGGAAAATTACAGCACATGGGCTAAGGCAATTAACTCTCCTCTTTGGAACAGGGCTCTTATGAGCACCTATGAGCCGGGTTCTACCTTTAAGCCCTGTACCGCTATAGCGGCATTACAGGAAAAGGCTATAAACGAAAGCTTTACATGGAAGTGTACGGGTCTTTACCCGTACCTTGACCATACCTTCTCCTGCGCATACCATACGGCTCACGGCGTTATGAACGTGACTCATGCCATCGATAAGTCCTGTAACTGTTTCTTTTATGAAACAAGCCGTAAGGTCGGGATAGAAAAGATAGATGAATGGGCGACCGCCTTCGGTCTCGGACAGAAAACAGGTGTTGAGCTCTCCGAGGCAGAGGGTATCCTTGCCGGTCCCGAGTACAGAGAGTCGCAGGGCGGAGTATGGCGTCCGGGTGATACTCTTCAGGCGGCAATCGGACAGTCTGACCACCAGTTTACGATCATGCAGCTTTGTAACTACTGTGCGACCATAGCAAACGGCGGCACGAGGTATGTTCCTCACTTTGTAAAATCAATCCTGTCCTATGACTATACGGATACGGTTTTTGAAAAGCAGCCGGAGGTTGCCGCAAAGCTAAACATAAGTGATAAAAACTTAAAGCTTGTACGTGAGGGAATGTACCTTGTCGCAAACGAGGGCTTTTGTAAGAGGGCTTTTTCATCACTGCCGGTAAAGGCGGCTGCGAAAACGGGTACGTCTGAAATAAAGAAGGTTATAAACGGAAAAACCATTGAGGGTAATAACGGCTTCCTTATCTCGTACGCACCGTATGACAATCCGGAGATTGCCATGGCTATAGTTGTTGAGACAGCAGACTCGGGAAGTCTTTGCTCATCAATAGCTGCGGATATCTACCAGTACTATTTTTCAAAGAAAGAACTTAAGGGCGTTCAGAATTACTCCGAGCTTCTTTCTTAAGGGAGGGCAAAAGAATGGAACAGAAAAAGGCTGAAAAGATTTTGTTCACTTCCGGAAAGGGAGGCGTAGGAAAGTCGACTCTTTCTACTACTTTTGCCAAGATTTTGAGCTCGCAGGGTGAGAAGGTATTGATGATTGACTTTGATATCTCACTCCGTACACTTGATATCATGCTGTCGGTGAGTGACACGGTTCTGTATGACTGGTATGATGTTATAACCGAGAGATGTGACAGTGAAGCGGCTCTCCTTAAAACAAGAGGTCCGTATCTTCTCGCGGCTCCTATAGGTGATGTTCGCGTAAATGAGGAGGACATAAAAAAACTCGTTTCACTTTATGAAAAGGACTTTGATTTTATAATCCTTGATTGCCCGGCAGGGGTGGGAGACGTTCTCTCCCTTACTCTTTCTGCGGCCAACACGGCGTTTATCATCTCCACATCGGACTCGGTATGTGTGAGAAGTGCCGCTGTTGCCGCAAAAAAAGCGGCTGACAAAGGTGTTTCGACAAGGCTTATTATCAACCGCTTCAAAAAGAACACGGTTACAAACGGACGTGCTCTTAACATCGACGATGTTATTGACGCAACGGGTGTTCAGCTTATAGGTGTTGTGCCGGACGACATGGATCTTTCTCTCTCTATGCTTAACGGTGAGCTTATAGACCCCGCGCTTCCAAGCGTGAAAGCGGTCAGAAGAATAATAAAAAGGATGAACGGTGAAAATATTCCACTCAATGTTTAGACATTTTTTACAAAAACGTATTGATGAAGAGTGTAAATTGTGTTAAAATAAATGATACATATACAAGTCTATCAGGGGGCTTAAGATAATTATGAACATAGCTTTGATTGCACATGACGAAAAAAAAGAATTAATGACACAGTTTTGTATAGCATATTGCGGTATTTTAAGTCAGCACAATATCTGCGCAACTGGAACGACGGGAAAGATTGTTGCGGAGGCAACGGGTCTTGAGATACATAGATTTTTAAGCGGCGCACAGGGCGGAGAGCAGCAGATTGCTTCCCGCATTGCCTGCAACGAAATAGACCTTCTCCTTATGTTCGGAGATCCGCTCAATCCCAAGCCGAGTGAGCCGAACGAGGCAAACCTTTTAAGACTTTGCAACGTTCACAACATACCTGTTGCAACCAACATTGCAACAGCTGAGGCTCTTATCCATTCTCTTGCACGCGGAGACCTTGACTGGAGAGATATCGTAAATCCCAAAAATAAGAACTGAGAACAGTACAAGCTGAAGCTTAACGCCGTCACGTTATGTGACGGCGCTTGTTTTTGCAAAAAAGGACATAGCTTCGTCTAAACAAGCGTATCTTTTATTTGCAAAACCACACTATATGTATTATAATTTACAGGTTAAAGACTAATTGAAGGAGGCTCTATCATGGCATTGCTGACAAACGCGATAAAGGGAACGCAGGATACATTGCCGAAGGATAGCCACAAGCTGAGATTCATTGAGCAGACAATTGCGGATATTGCGATGAATTATGGTTTTAAAGAGATTCGTACGCCGGTTTTCGAGCATACGGAGCTTTTCAATAGATCTGTCGGTGACACGACGGACGTTGTACAGAAGGAGATGTACACCTTTGAGGACAAGGGTGGCCGCTCGATAACTCTCCGACCCGAGGGGACGGCAGGTGCGGTAAGGTCCTTCCTTGAACACGGACTTTTTAACGAGCCCATGCCACAGAAGGTTTTTTATCAGATTTCATGCTACAGGTATGAAAAGCCTCAGGCCGGCAGACTTCGTGAGTTCCATCAGTTCGGTGTTGAGTGCTTCGGCGCAGAGGGTCCGGCTGTGGATGCCGAGGTTATTTCGCTTGCAAATGAGATATTCGGATTTCTCGGGGTTACGGATTTGGAGCTCCAGATAAATTCGATAGGCTGTCCGGCCTGCAGAGCTGAGTATCAGAAGGCTTTGCGTGAGTATTTTGAGGGACACAGGGACGAGCTTTGTGAAACATGTCTTGGCAGACTTGAACGCAACCCGATGAGAATACTCGATTGTAAAAGTCCGGTGTGCAGTGAGATTGCGAAGGGTGCGCCGACTGTGCTCGAATACCTCTGTGATGACTGCAGGGCACACTTTGAGGGCCTTAAAAAGTATCTCGACGCCATGAATATTTCCTACAGGGTCAACCCCACCATAGTACGCGGTCTTGACTACTACACAAGAACCGTGTTTGAGTTTGTCGCTACCGGAATCGGTGCGCAGGGAACAGTTTGCGGCGGCGGACGCTACGACGGACTTTGTGAGGAGCTCGGCGGGGCGCATATCCCGGCACTCGGCTTTGCTATGGGAATGGAGAGGCTTATGCTTCTTCTCGAGTCGCAGGAAATCGAGCTCCCGCAGGATAACATATGCAACATATACCTTGCGCCGGTCGGTGAGGCGGCGAGCCTTAAGGCGGCTGAGATAGCAACGCATCTTCGTGAGGAGGGTGTGTATGCTCTGTTCGATGTATCCGGCAGAGGAATAAAAGCGCAGATGAAATACGCAAACAAAATAGGCGCCGAATTCGTTGCCGTTATCGGCGATGATGAGCTTGTGAGCGGAGAACTTTCACTTAAGAATATGGAGACGGGCGTGACTACACAGATGAAGCTTGACTCTTTTGCGGAGGATTTTTGTGACGTTGCGATAAAGCAATCCGTTTCAAAGCTTTCTCTTGACGGGGACGAATTCAAAAATCTGGACGTTTCCGGAATAAATTTTAATTCACTTTTTGGGGGTAAGGCATAATGGACTTGATGACGGGTCTTAAAAGAACCGACTACTGCGGAGATCTCAGGGCTTCGGATATCGGAAGCGAGGTTGTGGTGTGCGGATGGGTTGCAAAGCAAAGGGACCTCGGCGCTCTTATCTTTATTGACCTTCGTGACAGAACCGGTGTGGTTCAGCTCGCGTTTGACGATACCACGGATAAAGAGATTTTTGACAAGGCTTTTTCGGCAAGGTCGGAATTTGTTCTTATGGCAAAAGGCTTTGTACGTGAGAGATCCTCGAAAAATACGGAGATACCGACAGGCGAGATTGAGATTTTCGTAAACGACCTGCGTGTTCTCGGGAAGTCGGAAACACCTCCTTTTGAAATTATTGAAGACTGCCAGACCTCAGAACTTACAAGGCTTAAGTACAGATATCTTGACCTTCGTAGGCCTGACCTTCAAAAAAATATACTTATGCGCCACAGAATAACGAAGATTGCGCGTGATTATTTTGACGAGAACGGTTTTATCGAGATTGAAACCCCGATGCTTATAAAGTCAACCCCGGAGGGTGCGAGGGACTTCCTTGTTCCCAGCCGTATTCACAAGGGTGATTTCTATGCTCTGCCGCAGTCGCCGCAGCTCTACAAGCAGCTCTCCATGGTTGCCGGCTTTGACAGGTATATGCAGATTGCCCGCTGCTTCCGCGACGAGGATCTCCGTGCCGACCGTCAGCCTGAGTTTACACAGATTGACCTTGAGATGTCCTTTGTTGAGATGGAGGACGTTCTTAGTATCGGCGAAGGCTTTATCAAGAGAGTTTTCAAGGATGCCATAGATGTTGACATACCGCTTCCGCTTCCGAGACTTACATATAAGAAAGCTATGGAGCGTTACGGGTCCGATAAACCGGATACCCGTTATGAGATGGAGCTTTTTGACCTTTCCGAAATAGTTAAGGATTGCGGCTTCGGCGTATTTGAATCGGCGATAAACGGCGGCGGTTCTGTTCGCGGAATTACGGCAAAGGATGCAGTTAAAACCCTTTCACGTAAGGAGATTGACAAGCTTACGGACCTTGCAAAGGGAATAGGAGCAAAGGGTCTCGCTTGGGTAAGACTCAACGATGACGGAGTTTCATCATCCTTCGGCAAGTTTATCTCGGAGGAAAAAATGAACGAGATTCTTGCAAGGGCCGGTGCAAAAACAGGTGACGTTATCCTTATCATAGGCGACACAAACAGCACTCATGTTATGAGTATACTCGGTGCACTTCGTTCCGAGGTTGCAAAGAAGCTGGATATCATCCCGAAGGAAAAGTACAATCTTCTCTGGATTACGGAATTTCCTTTCTTTGACTGGGACGAGGACCTCGGCACTTTTGTGGCGATGCATCATCCGTTCACCGCGCCTATGGACGAGTGTATCCCGTATCTTGAAACCGATAAAGCAAATGTCAGAGCAAAGGCTTACGATCTTGTTCTCAACGGAATTGAGCTTTCATCAGGTTCCATTCGTATAACCGACCCTGAGCTTCAAAGCAGAATTTTTGACCTGCTCGGCCTTTCAAAAGAAGAGGCTTATCAGAAATTCGGCTATCTTTTGGATGCTTTCAAATTCGGCCCTCCGCCGCACGGTGGAATGGGTATCGGACTTGACCGCCTTTGTATGCAGATGCTGCGCTGTGAAACTCTTCGTGACGTTGTCGCTTATCCGAAGATAAAGGACGCAACCGAGCCGATGACTTCGTGTCCGAGTGCGGTTGACAGCGACCAACTTGCGGAGCTTGGCATAAAAGTGGATATTCCGCAGGAATAAAATTATTACAGAAAATATTTATGGCAGGTGACGTTGGTTCACCTGCCGTGTTTTTACAAGGATAATTATTGATCCCCTACTCGGATGATAAAAACCCCCTTGCCGTAGATACGGCAAGGGGGTTGAGTTTACTTAAGTTTTAAGTAAGAGGGAGAATTATTCACCCTTCATTTCAAGAAGCTTAAGAGTTCCGTTGTAAGCAGCCTCTGAAATCTTGATTGAGTCGAAGATAGCAGCTTCGATGTCGTCCGGTGTAGCACCGAGCATCTTTGCATAGTAATCATCGATGAAGATGTCAAGGTCCATTACGTCAGCAACTGAGAACGGAGACATACCCGGCTCAATACCGTTGTCCTTGTAATGCTTGTACATCTTGATAACGCCGAACTTCATAGCGATAGGAGGAACAGAGATGATGGTTCTGTCAGCACCCATGCCGCGAGCGTTGTAAACGATCTTCATGAAAGGCTTCCACTTCATGTTGTACATTGCAATCGGGAATGCGTTGAAGCCCTTAGCGTCAGTTCTTGTAGCTGAACCGCAGATAACCTCACCAACCTGACGGCATGTAAGCATTGCTGTACCGCCTGCAGGATACATGGTGAACGGCCACTTGTCCATCATCTTGATCTGCTCGATAAGGATAACCCAAACCGGCTTACGACCCGGCTGTGTGCCGAAGATGTACGGAAGCTCAAGTACGTCTACTGTGAAATCATCTGTGCATGAATCCTCACAGAATTTCTCCTGAGCAAGACGTGAACGGAAGTACGGGTTCTTCTTTCTGAGATCTGTTCTCTCAGGATGCTGCTTTGAAAGATAAGCAAAGTAAGAACCGAGAACTGTAGCGTGCTTTACGCCAACCCTTTTACAGATGGGGAAGATTCTCTCAAGGGGAGCAATGTTATACTTGTGATAATACTCCTCAACAGGATGAGGGAATTCAACACGCTCGTCAACGCCTGCTGCGAAAACGAAAGCGTCTGCGCCCTTGAGCCACTCTTCGAGCTCAGCGTCGCTTGCCTTGTTGATATCCTTGAAGATGATTTCCATCTCCTCGGGGATTGGTGCTCCTTCCGGAAGAGGAGGAAGAGCAACTGTTGAAACCTGATGTCCCTTAGCGATCATCTGCTTAGCAGCTTCGCAACCAAGAAGTCCGGTTCCGCCGATCATACAGATTTTCATTGAAATACAACTCCTTAATTATACAAAATAATATCTGCATATATTTTTGTCTTTTAAACAACACAAACATTTTATACACTTTTGTACATAAAGTCAATGAAGAATGTTGAAAATTTACGGTTGTAAACGGTCATTGCTACGCTGATGATTAAGATTGTTTTTTTAAAGTATTGAACAGAAAAAAATTATATGTTAAAATGTACATAGTCTTTGCAAAGGCGTAGACAATTTTTGTGCAATTTTGCCACATATGAGGAGGACTTTTTGTGAAAACCTATCACTCAAACAACATTCGGAACATTGCGGTTGCCGGCCACGCAGGACGCGGAAAAACCACTCTTTGTGAGGCTATGCTCTATGTGGCCGGGGCAACAGACAGACTCGGTAAGGTTTCTGACGGTACAACCGTTATGGACTTTGACCCTGAGGAGAAGAAGCGCGGAACTACTTTACAGAGTGCTGTGGCAAGTCTCGAGTGGAAAGACGTAAAGATAAATCTTATAGACACTCCGGGTCTTTTTGACTTCGCCGGAGGACTCGCAGAGGGTGCAAGAGCTGCGGGTTGTATGCTTATCGTAACGGACGCCGAGAAAGCAAAGTATGACGTCGGCGCGGAAAAGGCATTTGCTGCCGCAGAGGCACGCAGCCTTTCAAAGATATTTGTTATCAACAAGACAGACGCTGAAAACGCAAACTTCGGAAATCTTTTTGAGGAATTACAGGAGATTTACGGAAACAAACTCTGTCCGGTTGTTGTTCCGTTTATTGAGGACAGCAAAATAAAGTATATAGTAAACTTTGCTCAGAACAAAGCTTATGAATATAAAGACGGCAAGGCAACTTTAGTTGACATGCCGCACAGCGAAAAGCTCGACAAGATGAGAGATATGTTCAACGAATCGGTTGCCACGGCAAGCGATGAGCTTATGGAAAAGTACTTTGCCGGTGAGCCTTTCACCGAGGTTGAAGCACTTACCGCTCTTCTTGAGGGCGTAACGGAGGGTACGCTCTATCCTGTATATGCCTGCTCGGGCGCAACTCTTGAGGGCGTTGACCTTCTTCTCGACGGCCTTGTAAATCTCGGACCGTCCGCTACATCTAAGGCCGGTGAGATGGCAATTGATTCAAACGGAGATGAGGTACAGCTTCCGTGTGATGAAAACGGACCTCTTGCAGCCATTTGCTTCAAGACGGTTGCCGACCCGTTTGTAGGTAAGCTCTCATATGTTAAAGTTATCTCAGGTAAGATAACCGCAGATACGCCTGCTTACTGTGCGAGAACAGGCGAGACCGAGCGAATGGGTAAGATAGTTCTTCCGCACGGAGGAAAGCAGGAGGATGCAAAGGAGATAATCGCCGGAGATATCGGTATTATAACAAAGCTTGCCGGTATAAAGACAGGCGACACCATAACAAGTGCAAAGAATCCTCTTGAGCTCAAAGGACTTAACCTTCCGAAGCCGTGTATGCAGATGGCTGTAAAGGCAGTTAAGAAGGGTGACGAGGAGAAGATTGCCCAAGGCCTTTTGAAGCTCATGGAGGAAGATCCGACAATCACATTCGGTACTAACAAGGAAACTAAGGAGCAGATTCTTACAGGTCTTGGGGAGCAGCATATCGACGTTATCGTTGCAAAGCTCAAGGCAAAATTCGGAGTTGACGTAAAGCTTGCTCCTCCGAAGGTTGCATACCGTGAGGCTATAAAGAAAAAGGTTGAGGTACAGGGACGTTATAAGAAGCAGTCCGGCGGTCACGGACAGTTTGGTGACGTATGGATTCGTTTTGAGCCCTGCGACAGCGAGGGACTTGAATTCTGTGAAGAGGTATTCGGCGGCTCTGTTCCGAAGAATTTCTTCCCGGCAGTTGAAAAGGGTCTTCAGGATTCTATCACGAAGGGTGTTCTTGCAGGATATCCGATGGTAGGTCTTAAGGCGACTCTTTATGACGGATCATACCACCCGGTTGACTCATCCGAGATGTCCTTCAAGACGGCGGCTTCCCTTGCGTATAAGGACGGTATCCCGAAGGCAAATCCGGTACTTCTCGAGCCTATCGGAACTCTTACGGCAGAGCTTCCGGATGAAAACATGGGCGACATCATGGGTGACATCACTAAGAGACGCGGACGTGTTCTCGGCATGGAGCCTATAGAGGGCAAGAAGGGTATGCAGAAGCTTGTTGCAGAGGTACCCTTGGCTGAAATCGCAGACTTCCCGACAGTTCTTCGCTCGGTAACAAGAGGCAAGGGCTCGTTTGAGGTTGAGTTTGCACGCTATGAGGAAACACCTGAAGCAGTAGCTGCAAAGGTTATTGAGGCAAGCAAGGCAGAGGCAGAATAAAACATAACTTTAATGTATACAAGAACCCCTTTCATCGAAAAATCTCGGTGAAAGGGGTTACTAATTGGACTTATTCACAAAAAGTCAAATGTAATTTTGTTGCTTATTCGAATTGACGCAGTATATATGTATATATAATTTTTATACGTAATTATGAAAAAACATTATGTTCTTTTGCAAGGCTATTATGAAAATAATAGGCATTAGAATTAGGAAATCAGGTTGGAGTCCTGAGCAGTTACCGCTGCCGTAAGTACAGGAGAGTTTTTCCCGCGGTGTGAGCCGGCCATTGGAAATCCGAGAAGGTAGGGAAAGATTCATAAAGTATATGCTTTAAATGTACAAGCCGGAATGTCGATAATGTTATATTTGTGATTTTTTTGCACGAAAAATATTCGGTCGTGGCAGAGTTTTTTCTGCTACGGCTTTTTGTTTTTTCGATTACGGTGAAAAGAAAGGAAGTTGAAAATGAAACAGAAAAAGAAAATCATCAGTTTAATTCTTTCCCTTATTATGGTCCTGGGGATCTTCCCACTGGCTGTACTTGCTGAAGATACACCAAAAACACCGCTTTATCTGAAAAGCCTTGCTTTTGGTATGAAACCAAAACCCGGTTATAATTTGGATTCTCCTCTTGAAAGCGGAAAATTCGAATATACCGTAACAGTTCCGATAGAAATGTTTTATATGAATGTCAGTTATGTACATGCAAAACTGGATGAAAAAGCGCCGGAGGGAAGCAAGATAACCGTTGATTATACGAACACTCAAACCGGAAAGAAAATAATCGGTGCGGAAATAACTTCCATGTTGAGATTCTTCCGTAAAGACGACCCAACACCGGATGTGATAAAAATAAATGTCGGAACAGAGAGCGACAAGCAAGTTTTTACCATCAAATTTATAAAAGAAATCCGTATGAGGGCATTGCTTTTTAAAGATATAAACGACAAAGAATTGTCCAAAAGAGGTACCGATGAAGAATACAGGGAACACTTTGTCCTCAATAAGAAAACAGATATTACGTTGGTTAATCCCGACACAAAAAAAGATTATTCGTTGGATTTTGACGGAACAGTAAAATTTATCGGAAACTCATATTATAATAAAAAAGACGATGTATGTATTTCAATAAACGGACAACAGATAAAGGACGGAGCTTCTGTTGATGTCAAGCCTGTATGGGACAATGAAAACAAAACAGGAACCTTTACTATTGATTCACAGGTCGGAACAGAGGGTATATCGTCTGTCAGATACACTATTCGTGTAAGGCAGGCCCCGGACAAGCTTGCTATAACAAAAGCCGAAAACAAGCAAAATTATCTTGACGGCTCGAAGTTTAATTACAAAGGTCTGGAGATTACGGCTTATTATCGTGACAAAACAGAAAAGGTAATTAATCTTGATGAGTGCAGGGTATCACCGGGCATTATAGATCTGGGGACTAAAGAAGTAACTATCGATTATTACGGATGCAAAATAACACAGCCCATAACAGTTACGTCGGTTTCCTATGATACCTTTGACGGAAAGGGCACGGAGACTGAACCTTATCTTATAAAAAATCAAAATGATTTAACTGTTCTGTCTGCTTTGGCAACGAAAGACGGATGTGTGGGAAAACACTTTAAAATGATAAATGATATTACTCTTCCCGATGACTGGGTACCTATAGGGGGAGGATTATCAATAAAGCAGGAAGCCGGACCCTTTACAGGTGTTTTTGATGGCGACAATCATCTTTTAACCGTACCGGAGGGAGGTCTTCCGCTGTTCGGCTTTACTCGTGGTGCAGTTATAAAGAACCTCAATATTTTCGGAGAAAAAATCAACGGCTACGGTCTTATAAACAATTATAATGTTGATTATGGTGAAACAGGAAAATATACAGGGGAAATAATAAAAACCGCAACCATTCAAAACGTTACACTGAAAAGCGGTTCAAAAACTTTGAAATCAGGATTTATAGGAGGATATGCTTCCGGTATCAATGTAGTAAATATCGACAACTGCACTATAGAAAAAGGTGTAACAATCGGCTATGACAAAACGCAGAGTAATATCGGCGGCTTTGGGGGAGAATACAACGGATATATCACGAATTCGAAGTGTTATGCAGATATTTACGGTGTTAATTTTGTCGGCGGAATAGTTGCAGATAAGGGTCAGACAATGGGTCCCATGGAGATAAAAGATTGTGTTTTCGGGGGAACAGTTAATGCGACCGGAAACTACGTGGGAGGAATAAACGGTGCCGGCTACGGTGGTACCAACTTCGGTGTCGGAAGCGCTCCAAATACTCCGTGTATATCAATAATTAACTGCGATGTTACCGGTGAAATAACGGGTAAAAATTATGTTGGCGGTATACTCGGTGCAGAGCCGGGTGTTGTTCAGTGCTGGACTAACGGAAGCGGAATAGTTAAAGATAATATTTTCTCCGGAAAAATTTATGCGACTGAAAAAGATGCATACATTGGCGGAACAGTTGCTTACATAAATTCGGTGAATAAGTTAAATGTCATTAAAAACAACTATTATATAAAGAATTGCGGTGCGGAAAAGGGTATCGGCTTTATAAAGATTATAGATACAAATAATCAAGATGTTGTTGAGACAGACGGTGTAGTTTATCTTAATACCGAAGGAAAAACCGAGCAAGAGGTTGCGCAGATGTATCCGGGAATGTTGTATCCTGATTATAACCGTACAGATGACCCTCTCGGAAAAGATGCGGAAAAGCTTTCAAAAGCATTCGGGGTTGAAATTGACAAAGTAAATGATTTGTCAGGAAACAAAGGCGAGTGGACAAAGGGTTCAGGGGAAGCCTTGAAAATATATGTTGATGTACCGTTAAGAGCTTTTATCAAAGTTCTTATAGACGGAGCAGAGGTTTCCGCGGACTCTTATCTCCTTAAAGAGGGAAGCATAATTATTGAGCTTAAACCGGATTATTTATCTACGCTTTCAGCTGGCAGACACAGTGTTACCGTTGTAACAAATTACGGAAAAACCAATGGCGAAATAAATATCCTTGCAGGTGCGGCTAATAACGGTATAAAGCCTTCTGTAAAAAAAGATACAAGCGATGAAAAGGTGGCGGAAACAAGAGATACAAACAAGCTGTCTTATGTATTTGTTGCTCTGGCTTCAGGCGTGGGTGCTTGTTCTCTTGTACTGAAAAAAAGAGAAGAAGAAAAATAAGAATGTTGGTATAAACCCGGTAAGGGGAGTCTGTTTATAACAGACTCCCCCATCCTTTTCACTAAGTTGACAAAATGCCGTCTAAATGCTAGTATTTTGTGATTGAAAAGACAAATATTATTATAAAATGTTTATTATAATAAGAGACAGTTATTTCAAACAGAAAAAACGCTTGTTTTGAGTAAATGAAATATTTGTCATAAATAAAGCACAATTAAAAAGTCTTTTTAAATCAGTTTTTTAAAGTATTGAAAAAGAATTATAAAAGCAAATTAATTTGAACAAGGAAGAAAAAAATTGGATATGTTTCTGGATGTACTGGTTGATGCCGGAAAAGATACGCTTAAAATAATACCGTTTCTTTTCCTCACGTATCTTCTTATGGAGGTTATAGAGCACAGGACCGGTGAAAAAGCAAAAAATTTAATAAAGAAAAGCGGTAGATTCGGGCCGTTCTTCGGTGCGGTTATGGGTGTTGTACCGCAATGCGGCTTTTCGGCTGCGGCGTCCGGCCTTTATGCCGGCAGAATAATAACGGTAGGGACGCTTATGGCAGTATACCTCTCCACCTCGGATGAGATGCTTCCTATTTTTCTGTCGGAACAGGTTCCGGCACCTGTCATTTTTAAGGTTCTCGGCTTAAAGGCTGCGATAGGTATGCTTGCGGGCTTTATGCTTGACTTCGGTGTAAGGTTTTTTTATAAAAACAAGCCGCACAGCAAGGAAATTGAGATAGGTCATCTTTGTGAGCATGATAATTGCCACTGTGATGAGGAGGGCGTTTTGAAGTCGGCCCTTCACCATACTCTAAAGATAACGGTTTTTCTGTTCCTTGTATCCTTTGCACTCGGTTTGGTAATCGCGTTTGTCGGAGAGGATACATTGTCGGGCTTCATAACAAACAAACCGGTTATCGGTGAGCTTATCGCCGGACTTATAGGTCTTATTCCTAACTGTGCAGCCTCGGTTGTTATCACACAGCTTTATCTCGAGGGGGCGTTGAGCTTCGGCGGAATGATGTCGGGTCTTTTAGTCGGCGCCGGTATAGGCTTGCTCGTCCTTTTCAAAATAAACGGAAACATGAAAAAGAATTTTCAAATCGTGGGGATTCTCTATGGCTTCGGAGTTATCTTCGGAATACTTATAGAGCTGCTTCATATATCAGTTTAAAACATCTAACTTAGAGGAGTTGATTTTATGAGAAAAACTAAAATCGTATGTACCATAGGTCCTGCCTGCAGTGATAAAAAAACGCTGACCGAGATGGCAAAAGCGGGAATGAATATTGCAAGACTGAATTTTTCACACGGTACACACGAGGAGCATCTTGAGAAGATAAATCTCATAAAAGAGATTCGCGAGGAGTTGAATCTCCCGATAGCTATTCTCCTCGACACAAAGGGACCGGAGTACAGAATAAAGACCTTTAAGAACGGAAAGGAGCTTCTTAAGGACGGCGGAGAGTTTACCTTCACGACAAGAGAGGTTGAGGGAACAGACAGGATTGTTTCCGTAAGCTATCCGATGCTTCATGAGGAGGTAAAGCCCGGAGACAGAATTCTTGTAAATAACGGACTCCTTATTTTTAAAGTTAAAAAAATTGAGGACAGAGACATAGTCTGTGAAATAATTGCGGGCGGCGAAATCTCGGACAGAAAGAGTATGAGTTTCCCGAACAAGGTTTTAAAGCAGGTTTATCTGAGCGAACAGGATAAGGCGGACATTGAGTTCGGAATAAAAAATGACATAGATTTTATCGCTTGTTCCTTTGTGTCCTGCAGGCAGGATCTTGTAGATGTAAAGAATTTCATAGGTACATCCGCCGACGTCGGTATAATTGCAAAGATTGAGAACAGATCCGGAATTGACAATATCGAAGAGATATGCGAAGAGTGCGAGGGTATAATGATAGGCCGCGGAGATATGGGAGTCGAGATTCCTTTTGAGGACCTTCCCGCCATACAGAAGCAGCTTATTACAAAATGCCGTCTTCTCGGAAAAAGAGTTATAACGGCAACGGAGATGCTGGAATCGATGATTCATAATCCGCGGCCGACGCGTGCGGAGATTTCGGACGTTGCGAATGCCGTCTACGACGGCACAAGCGCCGTCATGCTTTCCGGTGAAACAGCAGCCGGAAAATATCCGGTGCTCACCGTAAGAACGATGGCGCGAATAGCGGAACGTACGGAGGAGAGCGTACATTATGCAAGAAGATTCCGCGAAGCGGATTTCCAGATAAAGAATACCGTGGATGCAATTTCGCATGCGACAGTCGGAATGGCAATTGACATAGGAGCAAAGGTAATCGCCGCATGCACGCTCTCCGGCACAACCGCACGCATGATTTCAAGATTCAGACCTCCGGTGGATGTTCTCGGTATAACGACAAACAAAAAAACATGGTATAAGCTGGCGCTCTCATGGGGTGTTGTGCCGTGTCTTACGGACGTTTACGAGTCAACAGATGTTCTCTTTTATACGGCTAAGCAAAAGACCGAAGAGATGTTTAGCCTTAAAAAGGGTGAGCATATCGTCATAACAGGTGGAACCTCCGGTGCAGTAGGAAATACCAATCTCATAAAGATAGAAACTGTCTAAGGCAGTGCAATTATTCTATAGAATTTTAATAATTGTCCTCACAAAAGACTGAATCCGACAAAATAAAAAACCGTTTCATCAGATGATGAAACGGTTTTTTGGTGACCCGGACGGGATTCGAACCCGTGTTACCGCCGTGAAAGGGCGGTGTCTTAGGCCTCTTGACCACCGGGCCGTAAGACTGCGGGAGCAGAAAATCTGCTCCCGACTTTTATGGTAGCGGCAGTGGGATTCGAACCTACGACCAATCGGGTATGAACCGAGTACTCTAGCCAACTGAGCTATGCCGCCATTTGCCAAGCGAAAATCATTATAACGTATTGAAAACCGCTTGTCAATAAAATTTTAAGTCATAGTACGGCTTTTTTCAGTTCTTCTACGGAACTGACAATGATATCCGCGCCGTGCTCCGAAAGTTCTTCATAGTTTCCGTATCCGAAGGTTATTCCGACGGAGGTAACTCCTGCTCCGCTAGCTCCCTCTATATCATAAAATCTGTCGCCTATCATGGCGACCTTTTTTGACGGACTTACGCCGAGAGCCTCGCATGCGGAAAGAATGAGAGTTGTCTTATTTGCATTGTGGTTTGTAAGCTCGGGACCTATGACGAAATCAAAATATTTATCCGCTCCTATAAACGAAACAACGGTGTCAAGAAAATGCTTCGGCTTAGACGAGGCAACCGCAAGCTTCACTCCGGATTCCTTTAGTTTTTTAAGGAGCTCCATAAGTCCGGGATAGAGGTCACACTCGTATACACCCTTTTCCGAGTAATAAACCCTGTACTCGTCGACAAGTCTTGAGGCGAACTCCGGAGTGAGTCCGTATACATGCTCAAAGCCCTCATAAAGAGGAGGTCCGATAAAATAATCGAGTCTGGCTTCGTCTCCTACGGGAATGTTATATGTGTTAAGTGCGTGCTTAATTGCATTTTTTACGCCTCTGCCCGTGTCCGCGACCGTTCCGTCAAAATCAAATATCACGGCTTCAAACTTCATCCTTGATGTCCCCCTTCATTGCTTGTAAATTATACATCAATCTGCTATAATCGGCAATGGTGATTATATGTCAGCAGCCAAGAATCGTGTGGCACTCCTCGATGAATTTCGAGGCTTCTGCGTGCTTTGCATGATTTTTTATCATTCATTTATTTTTATGTACAATCAGTACGGCATTTCATTCGGATACAGGGCATACAGCTTTTTTACTCCGGTGCAGCCGTTTTTCTCGTGCGCCTTTATGTGGGTTTGCGGTATATGCTGCAGGCTTTCCCACAGCAATCTGAAGCGGGGGCTTAAGCTGCTTGTACTTGCTTTGCTTTTAAACTTTGTCTCTATCGTTGTTTTGCCGAAGCTCGGCTTTGTTGAGACGGAGATATGGTTTGGTATACTTGATTTCTTATCCTTGTGCATTTTGCTCTTTGCACTTCTCGAAAAGCCTGTCTCAAGGATAAACCCGATAGTCGGCAGTATCATATGTGTGCTTCTCATGTGGATTTTCAGAAACTGGCTGTCTGAAGGTACGGTATCGCTTTTCGGAAACATAGCATATACATTGCCCGAAAAGGTCCATGAAATCGAGTGGCTTTTCCCGTTCGGAATCACATCGAGAGGCTTTTTTTCGGCTGACTACTTTCCGCTGATTCCTTATATGTTTGTATTCTTTTGGGGAACTTTTCTCGGAGAGTATGTGAGGGACGGAAAAATCCCGCGGTTTATGTATCCCGTGCGAGTACCTTTTCTTGACTGGCTCGGAACACATGCACTTCTTGTGTATATTCTTCATTTGCCCGTCGTATATGTTTTACTTGAGCTTTACCAATGGATAGTGAGTAATGTGTGAGGTTTTGTAAATGACTAAAAAGGAAATTGCGAAGAGGGCGGTCGAGGCTCTGAAAAAAGAATATCCGGATGCCGTGTGCTCGCTTGTGGCAGGGGACCCGTTCCAACTGCTTGTCGCAACAAGGCTTTCTGCGCAATGTACGGATGCCCGTGTAAATCTTGTAACACCTGCTCTTTTTGAAAAATATCCAACGACAAAGGCTTTTGCGGAGGCGGATGTTTCGGATGTTGAGGACCTTATCCATTCGTGCGGCTTCTTCCGTTCAAAGGCGAAGGACATAATCGGTGCGGCACAGGGAGTCCTCGAAAGGTTTGACGGACGTGTTCCCGATACCATAGAGGAGCTTACGACTCTTCCCGGTGTGGGCAGAAAAACAGCAAACCTCATAGTCGGAGACGTTTACGGTAAACCCGCTGTTGTGGCGGATACTCATCTCATACGTATTTCAAACCGACTCGGACTTGTGGAAACAAAGGACCCGAAAAAGGTAGAGCTGGAGCTTAAAAAGCTTTTGCCTCCCGACGAGAGCAATGACTTTTGCCACAGGATGGTGCTTCACGGTCGTGCGGTGTGTATTTCTCGAAGGGCACATTGCGACGTGTGCTGTATGAACGATTTTTGCAAAAAGAAGATATAAATCAACTGCGAAGAAAACATTAAAAGGAAGATAGATATGGAAGAAATTAAATTTCGCCCGGTGCTTTTGGGCAGCGATGTAAACGTCTACGGTATGGCGCGCGCATTTCATGAGGAATACGGAATAAGGTCAATTGCAGTGAGTAAGACAGTTCTGTCTGCAACCGCCGACACAAAGCTTATAGATTTCACGCATGAGCCCGACCTTGAAAATCCCGAAAAGTTTATGAAAAAGCTTATAGAAGTAAAGGAAAATCACCCGGAGGAGGTTTTACTTCTTATACCGTGTAGCGACGGCTATGTAAGGCTTGTTGTTGAACACCAGGATGAACTTCGCAAATACTATGCGCTGAATTGCCCGACCATAGAGGTTTTGAACAAGCTCACACTTAAAGAAAACTTTTATGATACCTGCGAAAAATACGGATTCCTTTATCCGAAAACAGAAATCGTTACAAAGGAAGAAAAGGACACTCATATACCGTCTTTCGGTTTTCCGGCAATAATCAAAGCGTCAAATTCCGTGGAGTACTGGAAGTGCTCGTTTCCCGGTAAGATGAAGGTCTTTGTCGCCAATGACGAGGCGGAGTACAGAGCTATACTGGATGCCATTTATTCCTCTACCTATAGTGACCACCTTACGGTGCAGGACTTTATTCCCGGCGATGACTCATATATGCGTGTTCTCAACTGCTATGTCGGCTCGGACGGTAAGGTAAAGCTCATGGCACTCGGTCATGCGCTTCTTGAGGAACACACACCGGCGGGAATCGGAAGCTATGTTGCTATAATTAATATGGTTGACATGGAGCTTCTCAACCGGTTTAAGACCTTTCTTGAGGATGTCGGCTGGAGAGGCTTTGTAAACTTCGACATGAAGTATGACATGCGTGACGGAAAGTATAAGCTTTTTGAAACCAATCCACGTCAGGGAAGGTCCAGCTTCTTTGTAACCGCAAGCGGATACAATCTTGCAAAGTGGATAACGGAGGATGTTATTTTCCACTATGAGCAGCCGCTGACTATCGCAAGCAAGGAGCATCTCTGGCTTCAGGTTCCGAAGGGAATCGTTTATAAGTACGTCCCTGACGAAAAGCTGAAGGAAAAGGTGAGAAAACTCATAAAAACCGGCAAGTGTACAAACTCTCTCTTTTATAAAAAAGACATGAGTCCGAAGCGTTTTGTAAGGATAACTCTCAATCAGCTCAACCATTTCAGAAAGTACAAAAAGTACTACGGCAAAAAGGGTCTTGACGTGTAAGCTCAGAATGAATGAGTCAGGAGAGAAACTATAACAGGAAAAAACAGAGTAGCAAAAGGTAATGTTTAATAAGCAATAGACCATAACCGTGAAGGCTATGGTCTTTTTGCTGTATATTTTTAAAAGTCGGTCTGCTGTTGCTTTTTCTTTGCAGAGTGAATTATACTAAAGTCAGATATCGAGTATGAAAGGAAAAAATAAATTTATACCCCGAAAAACAAAAAGGGTAAACGTATTCTTTAAGTGATGGGAGTGTGTTTCGTGGAAATAGAAAATGAAAATGTTAAAATGGTTTACGCTGCCAGGGAAAATTCAAAGGCGGCGGACGCTCTTATTTTAAAATATATGCCGTTTATCAAAGCAGAGACGTCAAGAGTTCTTGGACATTCAGTTTCCGAAAGTGATGACGAACTCAGTATTGCGATGTTTGCCTTTTACGAAGCGACTCTTTCTTATAATGAAAAGAAGGGGACTTTTTTGTCTCTTGCAAGTGTATTTATAAAAAACAGTCTTATTGATTATAAGCGAAAGGAAAAGCGCCACGGCGGGGTATTGTCAATTCATGAAGCACTCGGCGATAATGATGAACGTACAATTGCGGATACTTTGGAAGAAAAAGTTGACAGTGCGGATGCGCATAGAGTGCGTTTTCTTACCAGAGAGGAAATAACCGAATTTTCGGAGCAATTGAAAACATTCGGTCTTACCCTTTCGGATGTCGCGGATAGCTGTCCGAAGCAGGAAAGAACACTGCGGGCGTGTCACAGGGCTCTCTTATATGCAAAAAAGGAGAAGGGCCTTCTCGACAGCTTGCTGAAAACAAAGAAATTACCCATTGAAGCGATTTCAAAGGGAAGTGGCGTTGAACGAAAAACCCTTGAACGTCACAGAAAGTATATGGTCGCGCTTTTGCTTGCGTATACAAACGGATATGAAATAATAAGAGGGCATTTAAGTCAGCTTGTGCCGTCGGAGGAGGGACATAACATATGAAATACCTTGTAATGGAATGTTCTCTCGGCTATGCCGTGGTTCTTGACAATGAGGGTAGGTTTAAAAGGATTCCGAACCTCGGATACGAGGTCGGGCAGGAACTGGATTATGTTGAAGAAGTGTCTATGACTGAAAAACTGTCGGTGATTGAAAGGTCGCCGTCAAACAGAAGCCGGGTCAAAAGATGGATTGCTGTTGCAGCGTGTTTCTGTATTATTCTTTTGGGCGGAACGCTATGGCGTGCACCTGCGGGAACAGTTCGTATAAAAATCAACCCGGATGTACGGATGACTGTCAACAGATTCGACCGGGTTATAAAACTGGAGGGAATCAACGAAGACGGTAAAAAACTTATACAGGGCTATAATGCATATGGAAAAGACGCAAAGACGGTTTCCGATACTCTTGCGGATAAAGCTGTTGAAATGGGATACTTGAAAGCAGGCGGACATATCTCGGTTACGGCGGATTCAAAACGTGATAAATGGAAAAGAGCAATGGAAGAAAAAATACTTGTGGAGCTTGAATTTCATCTTAATACGGATGACGATCATGACGAAGATAATAAAAAAGTGCCGAACTTTGTTATAAATGTCGGAGATACTGATGATGATTTCGAGGATTGGTATGAGCATGACGATAAGTATGACTACGATGATGACGACGAGGATAGTCGCGGAAAAGACCGCAAAGAAGACGACGAGCATGAAAAAGATGATGAGGAAGATGATGGGGAAAGCGGCAACCATACAGACGATGATGACGATGAAGATGACTGATTAAAAATTTTTTCTTCATACCCCGAAAAACAAAAAAATTCTGCGTATTCTTTATTCAAAGGGCAACAGTCCAATAAAATGCAAAGGAGAATACTCATGAAGAAAATCAGTTTAAAGAAACTTATCAGTCTTGTTCTTGCTGTACTTCTTGTTTTATCACTTTTTGCAGGCTGTACGGCAAAGACAGCTATTACAAGGAAGGTACATAATACTCCCAAAGAGGAAAAGGCTTTCGGAAAACTTCTTCTCAGCGTCAATCCGGAAATAGAGATTGAATACGATGAAGAAGGAATTGTTGTTGAGCTCGAGGGAAAAAACGATGAAGGCAGAGAAATCGTTAAAAGGTACCGTGATCTTGTCGGTAAAGACAGCGAAACAGTAGTAAAGGAGCTTGTTCAGGAGATTTACAATTCAGGATATTTTGACAATACAATTGACGGTAATTCCAGAAATATCATTGTTAAGCTTGAAGACGGTTCATCTTATCCCGACAACGGATTTCTTGAAAGAGTTGTAGCAGGAGTACGCGAAGCGGTCAATGCAAATAATATTTCGTCTGAGACGATAGCTGTTGATAAAACAAATCTCAATAAAGACGGTCTTATCGGTATTGAAAAAGCCAAAGAAATAGTTCTCACGCAGTTGGGAATAAAGAATGCGGTTTTCCATGATCAGGAATATGATCTTGAAGACGGAGTCTATGAATTTGAATTTGTTGCAAACGGTATGGAATATGAGTATGAGGTGGATGCTGTCACCGGAAAAGTTGTAAAGGCAGAACAGGAAAAGAAGGATCCGATGAGTGACCTTGACGACCCGGACGATGACTTTGATGACCCGGACGATGATCTTGATGACCAGGACGATGACCTTGATGACAGAGACGATGACTGAGCATGCTGTACCCGGGTTTGCGGGTTATGTTTTTTAAAGATAGAGAAAGAGAAAAAGGTGTAACTTCTTAAACAGAGGTTACACCTTTTGTTTAATTAAGTAAAACTTAAGATAAGGATGATAGACTGACTTAAATTGGAGGGATTTGCGGTGAAAAAGAGGACTTTGGCAATTTTTCTTGTTGTTATTTTTGCGCTTGTATGTTCAAACGCAGTGTTTATCAGGCTTTATATGGGTGCAAGGCATGACATACGCAATACATTGCGGAGTTCTCTTCGCAATGACTATTTTCAGACACAGCTCTATATGGTTCGTTTGAATAAAGACAATGACAGATATAATTATTTTGAAGACGGAGAAGAAAAATACGAACTTGCGGCAAAGGATATAGCATCACAATTTGTGGAGAATGATGTGCCTCTTATTCAGCAAAACCCTGATTTTCCGAATGGCTGTGAGGCGGTCTCCGCGGTCATGCTTCTGCAACACTATGGAGTAGACATAAGCGTTGAGGATTTTGTTAATAACTATCTTCAGAAAGACCGGATATATGTTGAGGACAATAAAAGATACGGTCCTGATCCGAGCCAGTTTTACGCAGGAGATCCGTCCGGCGTGGGCTGGGGTATCTTTGAGCCCGGACTTATAAAGTCCGTATCTCTGTGCCTGTCAGAAGAGCTTGATGACGATATCTCTTTTTCCATAACGGGCAGTGAGGGTAAACTGCCGCTCGAATTTTGTATGAGCGACGGAAGCCCGATTGTTATCTGGGCG
This sequence comes from uncultured Oscillospiraceae bacterium, assembly GCA_900545655.1. Taxonomy (GTDB): domain Bacteria; phylum Bacillota; class Clostridia; order Oscillospirales; family Acutalibacteraceae; genus UBA1227. Next base: position 43,317 of record UQZY01000001.1, on the reverse strand, counting down.
ACGACAAATTATAAGCCGGCAGACAAGATATACGAGTGGAAAAGCTACGACGGGAGGTATACCTACACTTATCCCGAGTATTCACACGCAGTTGTCGTTACCGGCATGGATGAGAAGTATTATTATGTCAATGATCCTCTTAAAGAAGAGAAACAGAAAATCGACAAAAAAACACTTGAGGAAGTGTTTGATTCTATGGGCAGGCAGGTTATTTCAATTTCTCTTTATAAGGATTTCTGCGACTTTGACTATGAATCAGACTCTGAAAAGCTGAAGTTTTCATGAACTTTAAGTTGAAGTTTTTACGTGTTCAGGGTTGAAGTTTTCATGAGCTGAGTTGCGGCGCCAGTGGAACAGATATTGTTGCGCAATTCCTCTTACTCCGTTTGTACAATCGGGGAGCCCGTTTTGGTACATCTCTCCCATAATACGTTTCACCCAGACGTCCACCGGGAACGCGTCAATTTGTCCGCAACCGTAAAGGAGAGCGCACTGAGCGACCTTCGGGCCGACTCCCTTTATCTTCAGAAGCTCAGCTTCCGCTTCGACGAGCGGGAGCTCTTTTATTTTTTTGAGGTCAACCTCACCTGAGGCAACCTTTTGTGCCGCGTCAATTATGTATTTGTTTCGAAAGCCCGCGCGAAGCGGCGAGAGATCCTCCTCCGTAAGCTTTGCAACGGTTTGTGCGCTCGGAAAGGAATAGAGCGTTTTTTCGTCCGCAGTCGCTATCGGTTCACCGAAGCTTTCACAGAGTCTGTCTATAATACCCTTGATTCTGGGTATGTTATTGTTTTGTGAGATGATAAACGAGCAGAGTGTTTCCCACGGCTCCTGGTTCAGTATGCGTATTCCGTAAAATTCATCTATTGCCTTGGCGATATATCCGTCCCTTCGAAGCACTTCGCATATACCGTCATAATCTCTGTCAAGGTCGAGATACGGCTTCCATATGTTGTCAATTTCTTCCTGTGTAGTGTTGTAAAAAAGGATGTCACGCGTTTTATCGTCTTTGATCTCTGTCTGTGAGAGCTCAAGGTATTTGCTTACGGCCTTACCGTTTTGCTCTGCGCTTACAACGGCGCACCATTTCCCGTCGGACTTTTTATTCCATCTGAAGGACTGTCCGCAGTCGAGAGTCAGGTCGAGATTTATGCAGGGGACAGACTCAAGTTTTATGCATTTTTTATCCATACTTAGGTTACCTCGTGAGTAGAAATTAAGTTCCAAAATTTTTCAGAAAAAATGTGCATTTTGCTATTTATTTTTTTTCGATGTAAAGCGATTTAAACGTTTCGTAATTGAAAATGCTGTCAAGTATGAATTTCTCCACAAAACGTTGAAAAAGAGAAAAAAGCCACAGTAATAGGCTAAATTTTTTTACTTATCATCATTTTCCACCGAGTTTTGAACAATTGCCGCTGAAAAAATTATACTAACTGTAATAATTGATTGGCATTTGTCCTTAAATCACTGAAAAAAATAACTTGACAAACAAAAAGAACGTAGTTCCGCGGTTTTATAAAAAACCACATAGTAACTGGGTTTTACAGGGGTCGGGGATTTTACATTTGTAAACCGATTTGTCTGAAAGTTTTGTGAACAAAGCATCTAAAATTAAGATTTGAATATTTTTCTAAAACAGAATAATAAATGAATATTTTGCTGAATACTTTGTCAAGAAGTTGAAAAAAGTGGTATTTTACTGATTTTTTATGGCATCCCAGTATGCTTTTGCTGCCTGTTCAACCTTGTTTTCACCGTATTCATAATATTTAACATCCTTTATCACGTCGGGAAGATACTGCTGCTTGCACCAGTGGTTTTTGTAAGAATGCGGATACTCATAGAACTGTCCTTTGTTTTGGTTATCCTCCCCGTCAAAGTGCTTGTTTTGAAGTCTGCGCGGGATGGTTCCGCTGTTGCCGGACTGCACGTCGGCCATGGCTTTTTCGACAGCTACGCAGCCGGAGTTTGATTTTGGAGCGGTTGCTACTAAAATCACGGCGTCGGCGAGCGGAATCTGCGCTTCGGGTAAGCCCACCTGAAGCGCTATGTCACAAGCGGATTTAACGATTGGAATTATTTGAGGATATGCGAGACCGACATCCTCACACGCGCAGACAAGCAGGCGGCGGATCGCTGACGGCAGGTCACCGGCTGCAAGAAGGCGAGACAGGTAGTGCACGGCGGCGTCCGGGTCGGAGCCGCGCATGGATTTTTGATAGGCGGAAACGATATCATAGTGGTCGTCGCCTTCTTTGTCATAGCGCATGGCGCTGTGACCGGTGAGCTGTGTCACAAGGTCGGCTGTGATGTGCGCTTCGCCGGCCTCGTCCGGCTTTGCCGACAGCACACAGAGCTCGACCGTGTTTATCGCTTTGCGGACGTCTCCGCCGCTCGAGCGGGCAATTGCGGTTTTAACGCCGTCGTCCGTCACGTACCTCGTGCCGTTCTCCTCCGCCGCAATATCAATTGCCCGCGTTATGGCTTTTTCGATTTCGGATACACTGACGGATTTGAATTCAAATACAGTACAGCGACTTATAACCGCATTATAAACATAAAAATAGGGGTTTTCGGTTGTGGAGGCAATCATGGTTATCTGTCCGCTTTCCAGATACTGGAGCAGGGATTGCTGCTGTTTTTTATTGAAATACTGAATCTCATCCAGGTAAAGGAGAATTCCGTTAGGAGTCATAAATGTGTCAAGCTCCGCAACCATGTCTTTTATGTCCGAAAGGGATGCATTGGTTGCATTGAGCTTATAAAGTCGCTTGTTTGTCTGCTTTGCGATAATCTTTGCAAGTGTCGTTTTTCCGACTCCTGACGGTCCGTAAAAAATGAGGTTCGGTATGTTGCCGGACTCAATAATCGTCCGGAGTGCTTTCCCCGGTGCGAGAAGGTGTTCCTGTCCGACCATTTCATCAATTGTCTGTGGTCTTAGTCGGTCTGCAAGAGGCGAATTCATGTGACATCTCCTTATTAAATATATATACCTTTATAATATAATACTTCACACAATAAGAGGTCAAGGTTTACTTTGGTATTTCTCTTTGCTATAATTAAGGCGTGGAGAGCTTAATGATTAATTATCAGGGGATGATGATTTGGAAAAGCTTAAGGCGATCAATCGCAGGCAGATTTTTAAAAACCTCAATTGTGAAAATGAGATGGTCGACCGGGATACATTGCAAAAAATAGACGACTGTGAGATGCTGGTTCTTAATAACATCCACCCTCGCTATATGGGGAAATGCTTCAATGTAAAAAACGGAGAAGACCGTATCTGTCTTTCTGACAGTCAGACCAGAGGGAACGATATCGAGATCTTCGGAAAAAAGATTATTTCCGAACTCTATTACTGTGAAAAAGCGGTGCTGTTTTGCATCACACTCTCCGGTGATATCGACTTGGAGATAGGCCTCATAGAAAAACAGGATATCGAAAAGGCGATTATGCTGGATGCGGTTGCGTCCGCAGCCCTCGAGGATTACTGCGACCTTGTGGAGAAGGATGTCTCGGAAAAATTTCCTGATTATCAGATTACTTACAGGTTTTCACCCCTTTACGGTGATATGCCGATAAACATGAACAATGACTTCGTTGCGGTGCTCGATGCGGAGAGACGCATAGGAGTAAGTGTGAGTGAGAGCGGTAATTTTACTCCCAGATACTCTATAGCGGCAGTTTTAGGTCTTAAAAAGAAATAAAACCTTATATATTGTGTTAAATACAGGCTCAAGAACCATATCTTGAGCCTGTGTTTTTTTGTAAAAAAACTTTGGTAATTCTCACGAAATTTAAGCAAAAAAATTGTTGCGTTTTACAAAATCATATGTTATGATATTCGAGCATGTGAAAAGGGGTGAATTGTGCCTTTTTCCTTGCAGATATGCGTAGATGCGGGAGGTGGCCGCCCTGATTACGGTGCTTGCGAAGCCGTTTTCAGAAGTGGGAAATTTCCGCGGAGTATGTCCGATTTTAAACCGGGCGAAACTATTATTGCTGTTTTGCCACCCGGGAACAACCTCGTTTTCCAGGTTTTTTAAGTACTGAAAAGGGAAACGCCCGGCGGTGTGTAGACAAAAAGCAGCGAAAGCCCGCCATTTATCTTTAGGAGGAATTAAAAATGGCAGTAAAAGAAAAGATCAGAATCAGACTTAAGGGTTATGACCACAATCTTGTCGACAGCGCAGCAGAGAAGATTGTAGAGACCGCAAAGCGCACAGGCGCTAAGGTTTCAGGTCCTGTTCCTCTTCCTACAGAAAAGGAAGTTGTAACAATCCTTCGTGCTGTACACAAGTATAAGGACAGCCGTGAACAGTTTGAGCAGCGCACACACAAGAGACTCATCGACATCCTCAGACCTTCAAACAAGACAGTTGAAGCTCTGACAGGTCTTGAGCTTCCGGCAGGCGTTGAAATAGAAATCAAGCTCTGATTTCAGCTTTTTGTAAAACGAAAAGTCAGTTTCGACGCGGGTCAAGTTTAGCCGACAGACTAAACCAATAACCAAAGGAGGAAAACATAATGCAGAAAGGTCTTATCGGAAAGAAAATCGGTATGACACAGCTCTTTGACGAAAAGGGAAACGTTATCCCCGTAACGGTCATTGAAGCAGGTCCATGTGCGGTAACAATGAAGAAGACAATCGAAAACGACGGCTATGAGGCTGTTCAGCTCGGCTTCGGAGATGTTAAAGTACAGAGAGTAAACAAGCCAATGCAGGGTCATTTTGCAAAGGCTGACGTAGCGCCAAAGAAGGTCCTTAAAGAGTTCAGATTTGATGATTGCGCTACATTGAACGTTGGTGACATCGTTAAGGCAGACACATTTGCTGCCGGAGACAAGGTAGATGTTATCGGTACAAGTAAGGGTAAGGGAACAGCCGGTGCTATTAAGCGTTGGAACTTCTCACGCCTTAAAGAATCACACGGTACAGGTCCCGTAGCAAGACACGCAGGTTCACTCGGTGCTTGCTCTGACCCGTCAAGAGTGTTCAAGGGAAAGAAGCTCGCAGGTCACCTCGGTAGTGAGAGAGTTACTATCCAGAACCTCGACATTGTTAAAGTTGACGCTGAGAACAACCTCATCGCAATCAAGGGAGCAATCCCGGGACCGCGCGGCGGAATCGTTGTTCTTAAAGACAGCGTTAAGAATTCGTAAGGGAGGAGAGATTAGTTATGCCTAACGTATCAGTTTTTAACGCAACCGGCAAAAAGGTTGGTACTATGGATCTCAGCGAAAAGGTATTCGGCATCGTTCCGAACATGTCAGCTGTTCATCTTGTAGTAGTTAATTATTTGGCTAACCAGCGTCAGGGAACACAATCCACCCTTACACGCGCAGAAGTTAGCGGCGGCGGAAAGAAGCCATGGAGACAGAAGGGAACAGGCAGAGCTCGTCAGGGTTCAACACGTTCACCACAGTGGACACACGGCGGTATCGCTCTCGGTCCTAAGCCGAGAACATACGGATTCTCCATAAACAAAAAGGTAAGAAAACTTGCAATGTTCTCAGTTCTTTCCGACAAGGTTGCAAACGACGAGTTCACGGTTGTTGACAACATCGAGCTCAAGGAAATCAAGACAAAGGAAATGGTAAAGGTTCTCGAGGCTCTCGGTAAGACCAAGAAGACGCTTATCGTCCTTCCGGAGAAGAACGATAACATCTACAAGAGCGCACGCAACATTCCCGGCGTAAAGGTTTCACTTGTAAACACATTAAATGTTTATGACATTCTTAACTGCAACAAGGTAATTATCCTTAAAGAAGCAGTTGAAAAACTTGAGGAGGTATATGCATGAGTAAGCTTTCACAGGACATAATCCTCCGTCCGATAATCACAGAAGAGAGTATGCAGAACATAGCTCTTAAGAAATACACTTTCAAGGTAGCTAAGGATGCAAACAAGATTGAAATTGCTAAGGCAGTAGAAGATCTCTTCGGTGTTAAAGTTGCAAAAGTAAACACAGTATCAGTACGCGGCAAGCTTCGCCGTCAGGGCCGTTTTGAGGGTTACACAGCTTCATGGAAGAAGGCAATCGTAACACTCACAGAAGACTCAAAGACAATCGAGTTCTTCGACGGTATGATGTAATCTATAAGGGAGTGTGAAATCCAATGGCAATAAGAAATATCAAGCCAATGACAAACGGTACAAGAAATATGTCCGTTACAGATTACTCCGAACTGTCAAAGGTTGCTCCTGAGAGAAGCTTACTTGCTCCTCTTAACAAGAAGGCAGGCCGCAACAGTTACGGTAGAATCACAGTCCGTCATCGCGGTGGCGGAAACCGTAAAAAGTATCGTATCATCGACTTCAAGAGACAGAAGTTTGATACTCCTGCAACAGTTTTGACCCTTGAGTATGATCCTAACCGTTCAGCTCATATTGCTCTTATTCAGTATGAGGACGGAGAGAAGAAGTATATCCTCGCTCCGGTAGGACTTAAGGTTGGCGACAAGGTTGAAGCAGGTCCTAACGCAGATATAAAGCCGGGCAATGCATTGCCTCTCGAAAACATCCCGACAGGTACGTTCGTACACAATGTTGAGCTTTACCCGGGCAGAGGCGGACAGCTTGCACGTTCGGCAGGCAACGCTGCACAGCTTATGGCTAAGGAAGGCGGATACGCTCTTCTGAGACTTCCGTCAGGCGAGCTCCGTAACGTTCCTATCTCATGTATGGCTTCAATCGGCCAGGTAGGAAACACAGATCACGAGAACGTTAAGATAGGTAAGGCAGGACGTACACGTCACCTCGGCATAAGACCTACGGTACGTGGTTCTGTAATGAACCCGAATGACCATCCGCACGGTGGTGGTGAAGGTAAAGCACCTATCGGTCGTCCGGGTCCGGTTACTCCTTGGGGTAAACCTGCTCTCGGTTATAAGACACGTAACAAGAAGAAAGCTTCCAATAAGATGATCGTAAGACGTCGTAACGGAAAGTAATCGTGAAAGGAGTTATGAATAATGAGCAGAAGTACTAAGAAGGGCCCATACGTGCAACCTAAGCTTCTCGCAAGAGTTCAGAAGATGAACGAAGCAGGAGAAAAGATTGTTCTTAAAACATGGAGCCGCTCTTCAACAATTTTCCCAGATTTCGTTGGTCATACCTTCGCAGTTCACGATGGACGTAAACACGTTCCGGTATATGTTACTGAGGACATGGTAGGACACAAACTTGGTGAATTTGCACCGACAAGAACTTACAAAGGTCATGCCGGATCAAAGACCGGTAAATAATAGTCAAAGGAGTGTGTAACAATGGAAGCAACAGCTAAGGTAACATTCGTAAGAATCGCACCTCGTAAGGTTAAAATTGTTCTTGACCTTATCAGAAATCAGCCTGTTGATAAGGCAATGGCAATTCTCAAGCACACACCTAAGGCTGCGTGTGAAGTTCTTGAGAAATTACTCAAATCAGCAATCGCAAATGCTGAGAACAAAGACATGGACACAACAAAGCTCTATGTTGCAGCTTGTTCGGTTGATCAGGGTCCGACGCTTAAGCGTATAAGACCCATGTCAAAGGGACGTGCTTACAGAATCAATAAGAAAACATCTCATATAACCCTTGTACTCAAGGAAGCAGAATAAGAAAGGAGGAGGTAAGAATATGGGACAGAAAGTAAATCCAACAGGTCTTAGAATCGGCGTAATCAAGGATTGGGAATCTCGCTGGTATGCAGATCCAAACAAATTCGGCGACACTCTCATAGAAGACTATCAGCTTAGACAGTACCTTCTCAAAACTTTGGCTCCTGCAGGAGTACCAAGAGTAGAAATCGAGCGTGACGCAAAGCGCGTTCGCATAAACATCTTCTGTGCAAAGCCCGGTATGGTTATCGGACGCGGCGGTGCAGAGATTGAAAAGCTCAAGGCAGTTTGTGAGAAGAAGCTCGGAAAAGAAGTTTCACTCAACATCGTTGAGATAAAGCAGCCGGACCTCGATGCTCAGCTCGTAGCAGAAAACATTGCTGCTCAGCTTGAGAAGCGTGTTTCATACCGTAGAGCTCTTAAGCTCGCTATCGGCAGAACAATGAGACTCGGTGCAAAGGGTATCAAGGCTCAGGTTTCAGGTCGTCTCGGCGGTGCAGAAATTGCACGTTCAGAGAGCTATCACGAGGGTACTATTCCGCTTCAGACAATCCGTGCAGACATTGACTACGGTTTTGCAGAGGCAGATACCACTTACGGACGTATCGGTGTAAAGGTATGGATCTACAAAGGAGAAGTACTTCACGACACACGTAAGACAAATAAAAAGGAAGGGGGAGCTAAATAATGTTGATGCCGAAAAGAGTTAAGTACAGAAGGCAGCAGAGAGGTCGTCTTACAGGTAAGGCAACCCGCGGCAACACTGTTACTTACGGTGAGTACGGTCTTGTAGCACTTGAGCCGGCTTGGATCACAGCAAATCAGATCGAGGCAGCCCGTATTGCTATGACACGTTATATCAAGCGTGGCGGTCAGGTATGGATAAAGATTTTCCCTGATAAGCCAATTACAGAAAAGCCGGCTGAAACCCGAATGGGTTCAGGTAAAGGTTCCCCTGAATACTGGGTTGCAGTAGTTAAGCCGGGCAGAGTTATGTTTGAAATTGCCGGCGTTGATGAGGAGCTTGCACGTGAGGCTATGCGTCTTGCTGCAAATAAGCTCCCTATAAAGTGCAAGTTTGTTACTAAGAAAGAACAGGAGGGTGAGCAGTAATGAAAGCACAAGAACTCAGAAAACTGTCAGCCTCCGAGCTTGACGCAAAACTTCTCGAACTTAAAGACGAACTTTTCAAGCTTCGCTTCCAGCAGGCTATAAATCAGCTCGAAAATCCAATGCGTATAAAGGCCGTTAAAAAGGATATCGCAAGAATCATGACAATTCAGCGTGATATCGAACTTCACGGCGAAGACGCGTAAGTAAAGATGGAGGTTAAAGCTCATGGAAAGAAATCTTAGAAAGACTCAGGTCGGAATGGTTTCATCTGACAAGATGGACAAGACGGTTGTTGTAACTGTTAAAGACAGAGTTAGACATCCACTTTATAAGAAGATCGTTAATCGTACAGTAAAGATAAAGGCACACGACGAAAACAACGAGTGCCGTGTAGGCGATAAGGTCCTCATAATGGAAACACGTCCTCTTTCAAAGGATAAGAGATGGCGCGTAGTTGAAATAATCGAAAAGGCTAAGTAATTAAAAGGAGGGAACCACTGTGATTCAGCAACAGAGTTACCTCAAGGTTGCCGATAACTCGGGCGCAAAGGAAATCATGTGCATTCGTGTGCTTGGAGGAACCGGCAGGAGGTATGCCAACATCGGTGACGTCATCGTTGCTTCCGTAAAGAAAGCAACTCCGGGCGGAACTGTTAAAAAAGGCGAAGTAGTAAAAGCAGTTGTAGTAAGAACAGTTAAGGGCGTTCGTCGTGATGACGGAACATATATCCGTTTTGATGAAAATGCCGCTGTTATTATAAGAGACGACAAGAATCCGAAAGGAACACGTATTTTCGGACCGGTAGCTCGTGAACTTCGTGATAAGGAATTCACAAAGATTCTGAGCCTTGCTCCGGAAGTACTTTAATTGGAGGTGCAAAGAGATAATGAGTAAAGTTCACGTTAAAACAGGTGATGAAGTTATCGTTATCAATGGTAAGTACCGTGGCCAGAAGGGTAAGGTTCTTCAGGTTGCACCTTCCGAGGGTAAGGTAATTGTTGAGGGTATCAACATCATCACAAAGCACGTTAAGCCCCGCAAGATGGGTGAGGCAGGCGGCCTTATAAAAGCAGAGAGTGCTCTCTATGCAGACAAGGTTCAGCTCGTTTGCCCGAAGTGCGGCAAGGCAACACGTGTAGGTCATTCAGTTGACAAGAACGGCAAAAAAGTTCGCGTTTGCAAGAAGTGCGGCGCACAGTTTGAATAAGGGAGGGACAATGCACAATGGCTAGACTTAAAGAAATGTACAGAAGCGAAGTTGCCCCTGCTCTTATGAAGAAATTCGGCTACAAGAGTGTAATGCAGATCCCAAAACTCGATAAGATTGTTATCAACGTAGGCTGCGGTGAAGCAAAGGACAATTCAAAGGTTGTTGACGCTATAGTAAATGACCTTTCAATCATCACAGGTCAGAGACCTGTTCTTTGTAAGGCAAAGAAGTCAGTTGCTAACTTCAAGCTCCGTGAGGGTATGGTTATCGGCGTTAAGGTAACACTTCGTGGTGACAGAATGTATGAATTCCTTGACAGGTTCTTAAACCTTGCTCTTCCGAGAGTAAGAGACTTCAGAGGAATTAATCCGGATTCATTCGATGGCAGAGGAAACTATTCAATGGGTGTTAAGGAACAGCTTATCTTCCCTGAAATTGATTATGATAAGATTGATGCCATCCGCGGTATGGATATTTGTTTTGTTACAACAGCAAAGACAGATGAAGAAGCAAAAGAGCTCTTAACCCTTATGGGTGCTCCGTTTGCTAAATAAGGAGGGTAGACAAAGTGGCTAAGAAATCTATGAAAGTTAAGCAGGCTCGTCCGGCTAAATATTCAACAAGACAGTATAACAGATGTAAAATCTGCGGTAGACCACATGCCTACCTCAGAAAATACGGCGTTTGCCGTATCTGCTTCAGAGAACTTGCTCACAAGGGTCAGATCCCCGGTGTCAAGAAAGCAAGCTGGTAATTATTGAGCAATAACAAAGGAGGGAACGCAAATGCAAATCACAGATTCAGTAGCAGATATGCTTACAAGAATTAGAAATGCTAATGCAGCTAAACATGATACAGTTCAGATTCCCGCATCCAACATGAAGAAAGCTATTGCTCAGATTCTTGTTGATGAGGGATACATCAAAAGCTTCACCGTAACAGAAGACGGTAAGCAGGGTATGATCGAAATCACACTCAAATACGGTCCTAACAAGTCACAGGTTATTACCGGACTTAAGAGAGTTTCAAAGCCTGGTCTTCGAATTTACACAGACTGTGAGAACATGCCTCGTGTAATGAAGGGTCTTGGTATTGCTATTCTCTCAACATCCAAGGGTATTATGACAGATAAAGAGGCTCGTAAAGCCAACGTAGGCGGCGAGGTTCTCGCATTTATCTGGTAAGGAGGAACAGTAATATGTCTCGTATAGGCAGAATGCCAATAGCTATTCCGGCCGGCGTTGAAGTTAAAATGGACGGAAACACTGTTACTGTTAAAGGCCCTAAAGGTACCCTTTCCAGAACAGTACATCAGAACATGAAGGTTGAGATTTCGGACGCAGAGATTATCGTTTCCCGTCCGGACGACAACAAAGAGAACAGATCTCTTCATGGTCTTACCAGAACACTTATTGCCAACATGGTTGAAGGTGTTACAAACGGTTTCTCTAAGGAACTTGAGGTAAACGGTGTCGGTTACCGTGCTCAGAAGCAGGGCAATGACCTTGTTCTCACAATCGGTTATTCACACAGCGTTGTAATGACAGCTCCTGAGGGAATTTCAATCGACGTACCTGCTCCGAATAAGATTATTATTTCGGGTGCCGATAAGCAGAAGGTTGGTCAGCTTGCAGCGGAAATCCGTGAGAAGCGTCCGCCGGAGCCGTATAAGGGCAAGGGTATCAAGTATGCGACTGAGCATATTCGTCGTAAAGAAGGTAAAGCCGGTAAAGGCGGTAAATAATAAAAGGAGTGAAAAAACAGTATGGTTACTAAGACAGACAGCAATAAAGCACGTCTTAAGCGTCATAAGAGAGTACGCGGAAAAATTTCCGGTACAGCAGCGCGTCCACGTCTTTGTGTTTACCGCTCACTCGACAACATCTACGCTCAGATAATTGATGATGAGGCAGGTGTTACACTTGCAAGCGCTTCCACAGCAGAGAAGACTTTCAAGGAGTACGGCGGAAACAAAGAAGCAGCTCGTGAGATCGGTAAGATCATTGCAGAGCGTGCTGTAAAGAAAAATATCACAGAAGTAGTTTTTGATCGTGGAGGCTATGTTTACCATGGTCGTGTAGAAGAGCTTGCAGAGGGTGCCCGTGAGGGTGGCCTTAAGTTCTAATCAATGGTAAGGAGGAAAAACTTTTGGCTAAGATAGATGCTTCTAATTTAGAGTTACAAGAGCGTGTCATTACCATTAACCGTGTATCAAAGACAGTTAAAGGTGGACGTATCTTTAAGTTCGCAGCTCTCGTAGTTGTCGGAGACGGCAACGGCATTATCGGTTTCGGTATCGGTAAGTCGGGCGAGGTTCCCGATGCTATCCGCAAGGGTATCGAGGATGCGAAGAAGAACTTAATCAAGGTTGCTCTTAAGGGTACAACTATCCCTCATGAGATAACAGGTAAGTTCGGAGCAGGCGTTGTTCTGCTTAAGCCGGCTGCTCCCGGTACGGGAGTTATCGCAGGCGGTCCTGTTCGTGCTGTTGTTGAGACAGTAGGAATAAAGGACATCCGTTCAAAGGCACTTCGTTCAAACAATCCGTGCAATGTTGTAAGAGCTACCATAGACGGTCTCTCAAGACTTCGCAATGTCGAGGAAGTTGCTGAAATTCGCGGAAAAACACCAGATGAAATTTTAGGTTAAGGAGGGCGGTTTAAATGGCTAAAGCAAAAGTTAAAACTGTTGAAGTAAAGCTCGTAAGAAGCCTTATCGGCAGCAAGAAGGACCAGATTGCAACCGCTCATGCACTTGGCCTTCGCAAGATAGGCGATGTATCAACACAGCCTGACAATCCTCAGACTCAAGGTAAGGTTCGTAAGATTGCACACCTTATCGAAGTTACCAAAGCTTAGGAGGTGCAAACATGAAATTGCATGAACTCACACCTGCTGCCGGTTCGAAAAAAGCAGTAAAGCGTATCGGTCGAGGCCCGGCTTCAGGCCAGGGTAAGACTGCCGGCAAGGGTCACAAGGGACAGCTCGCAAGAGCAGGTAGAGGTATGCGTCCGGGTTTTGAAGGCGGACAGATGCCTTTACAGAGAAGACTTCCAAAGAGAGGCTTCAATAACATTTTCGCAAAGGAAATCGTTACAGTAAACGTTTCGGACCTTGAAAAGAGATTTAACGACGGAGACGTTGTAGACGTAGCTGCTCTTAAGGCTTCGGGACTTATCAAGAAGGAGCTTGACGGTGTCAAGGTTCTCGGTAACGGTGATCTTACAAAGAAATTGGAAGTTAAGGTGAACGCTTATTCAGAGGCTGCAAAAGCAAAAATAGAAGCAGCCGGCGGAAAGGCAGAGGTGGTTTAAAATGTTGCAGACATTACGCAATGCTTTAAAAGTACCAGACCTTAGAAAGAAAATGCTTTTCACAGCTCTTATTATCTTCCTTTTCAGATTGGGAGCTGCCATTCCGGTTCCTTTCACGGATGCTGCGGCAGGTATCATACAGGATACCGCAGGTTCAAACTTCATGAACTACCTCAGTATGATGACCGGTGATGCGTTTAACTACGGTACATTGTTTGCTATGTCAATCACACCGTATATCAACTCATCAATTATCATTCAACTTCTCACAGTTGCCATACCTGCACTTGAGAATCTCGCAAAAGAGGGAGAAGAGGGAAAGAAAAAGATTGCATTTATCACGAGAATAGGTGCAGTTATCATCGCAATCCTTCAGTCAACCGGCTATTTCTTCTACCTCCGCAGCGGCGGATTCATTGCAACTGATGCAAACGGAGCCGCATTTACTGGTTTCTCTGCAGTACTTCAAGCTTTTGCAATAATCCTCGTTTTGTCTGCAGGTTCTTGTCTCCTCATGTGGATGGGAGAGGCAATAAACCAGAGAGGTATAGGCAACGGAATTTCAATGATACTTTTTGCCGGTATCGTTTCACGTATACCGACAACCATGACATACATCTTCGGTTACTTCCAGTACGGCGGTCTTTACTATCTGTTTGCACCGCTCGCGTTCATCATTATGATTGCACTTGTTGTTTTCATAGTATGGATGGACAACTCGGAGAGAAGAATTCCGGTTGCATACGCAAAGCGTGTTGTAGGACGTAAGATGTATGGCGGACAGAGCACCCACATGCCTATCAAGGTAAACATGTCAGGTGTTATGCCGATTATCTTCGCAAGTTCAATTCTTTCCCTTCCACCGACAATTGAGATGTTTGTTTCAAACAAAATCAAGGAAGGCGGCGGCTGGGATAAGTTCTTCAACTTATTCAACTCAACGAATTGGTTCTACGGACTTCTCTATTTTGTACTTATCATCTTCTTTGCATATTTCTATGCAACAATTCAGTACAATCCCGTGGAGATGGCAAACAATCTTCGTAGAAACAGCGGTTCTATTCCGGGAATCAGACCCGGTAAGCCCACATCGGATTACATCGCAAAGGTTTTGTCAAGGATTACATTGCTTGGCGCACTTCTCATAAGTGTTGTAGCAATTCTTCCTATCGTATTCTCTCAGATTACGACACTTTGCCATAAGCCGATGAATATTTCGCTCGGTGGTACATCTGTAATCATCCTTGTAGGTGTCGCTCTTGAAACAGTAAGACAGCTTGAATCACAGATGATGATGCGTCACTATAAAGGATTTCTTGACTGATAACTGAGAGGTGCTTTGTATGAAAATTATATTTTTGGGCGCTCCCGGCGCGGGAAAAGGAACTCAGGCAGAGATCGTTGCCGAAAAGTTCGGCATACCGACCGTTTCGACAGGTAACATCATAAGAGAGGCTTTAAAGAACGGCACGGAGATGGGACTTAAAGCAAAGTCCTTCATCGAGGCCGGCCAGCTTGTACCTGACGAGGTTGTTATCGGAATCATCAAGGAGCGTCTTGCAAAGGACGACTGTAAAAACGGTTTCATTCTTGACGGTTTCCCGAGAACAATTCCTCAGGCTGAAGCTCTTGATGCTATGGGAATTTCAATTGATAAGGTTGTTGATATTGAGGTACCCGACGAGAACATCATGGAGAGAATGACAGGACGCAGAGTCTGCGGTACATGCGGCGCTTCCTATCATCTCATGTTCAAGAAGCCTTTGAAGGACGGTATCTGTGACAGCTGCGGCGGCGAACTTGTACAGCGTAAGGACGATGCTCCCGAGACTGTATCTGACAGACTTAAGGTCTATCATGAGCAGACAGAGCCACTTAAAGATTTTTACGGAAAAGCAGGAAAGCTTTCCGTAGTAGAAGGACTTGGAACAGTTTCGGAAATTACGGAACGTGTTCTTAAAGCATTAGAGGAATAATACATGATAGTGCTTAAAACATCGCATGAGCTTGAGCTTATGAAAACAGCCTGCAGAATTTCTGCGGAAGCACTACAGCTTGCAGGGGAGGCTGTGAAGCCCGGTGTTTCAACATGGGAGATTGATAAGGTTGCCCATGATTACATCATCAAACAGGGAGCGGAACCCAACTTCCTGGGACTGTACGGTTTTCCCGGCACTGCATGTATTTCCATAAACGACGAGGTTATTCATGGAATACCGAGTAAAAAGCGTATCCTGAAGCCGGGTGACATTGTTTCAATAGATCTCGGCGCAAAGATAAACGGATACAACGGCGACAACGCCGCTACATTCGCAGTCGGGGAGATATCCCCGGAGGCGCAGCGGTTGTGCGACACTACCAAAGAGTCACTTTACAAAGGAATTGAGGCAGCTGTCGCTGGCGGCAGAGTCGGAGATATCGGTCACGCAGTACAGGAGTACTGTGAGAGCAGAGGATACGGTGTTGTTCGTGAATACGAGGGACACGGTGTCGGAACAAAGCTTCATGAAGACCCCGGAGTACCAAACTTCGGTACAGCCGGCAGAGGCATACGTTTACTACCGGGTATGACCATTGCCATAGAGCCCATGATTAATGAGGGCACTTACAAGGTAAAGCAATTATCCGATGGTTGGACTGTGAAAACAGCCGATGGAAAACTTTCAGCTCATTTTGAACATACCGTGGCAATCACGGACAACGGTCCGGTGATTCTTACAAGGGTATGATTTGAGCAATTTGTTTGGAGGTTAAGTTGTGTCAAAGCAGGATATGATCGAAATTGAGGGAACCGTTGTCGAGGCTCTCCCGAACGCAATGTTTCAGGTTGAGCTTGAAAACGGTCACCAGATACTTGCCCATATTTCCGGAAAGCTCAGAATGAATTATATTCGTATACTTCCGGGCGATAAAGTAACGGTTGAGATGTCGCCATATGACCTTACTCGCGGGCGCATTACATGGCGATCAAAGTAATAATAAACAACAAAGTTTAGTTTTAGGAGGTAACACAATGAAAGTCAGACCTTCTGTAAAGAAAATGTGCGAAAAGTGCAAAGTAATCAAGCGCAAAGGAAAAGTAATGGTTATCTGTGAAAATCCTAAGCACAAACAACGCCAGGGCTAATTTTAGCTCTTTATAAAACCATTATTATGGAGGTGCAGAAATGGCTCGTATTTCAGGTGTAGACTTACCGAGAGAGAAGAGAGTGGAAATTGCTCTCACATACATCTACGGTATTGGTGAAAAGACAGCAAAGGATATCATTAAGGCTACAGGCGTTAATCCTGACACAAGAGTTAAGGACCTTACCGAGGAAGATGTCGCAAAGCTTCGTGAGTACATTGACCACAATGTACAGGTTGAAGGTGACCTTCGTCGTGAGACAGCTCTTGACATAAAGAGACTTATTGAAATCGGTTGCTATCGCGGCATTCGTCACAGAAAGGGTCTTCCGGTAAGAGGACAGCGCTCTAAGACAAATGCACGTACACGTAAGGGTCCGAAGAGGACTGTTGCAAACAAGAAGAAGTAATTTAGGGAGGGGTACAATTGGCTATTAAAGGTTCAGGTAAAAAAACCACAGCCACACGTAGACGTCGTGACCGCAAGAATATCGACTGCGGTTCGGCACATATCCAATCCACTTTCAACAATACTATCGTTACTATAACAGATACACAGGGTAACGCTGTATCATGGGCATCAGCAGGTGAGATGGGCTTCAGAGGTTCAAAGAAGTCTACTCCGTTCGCAGCACAGACTGCTGCAGAAACAGCTGCTAAGATTGCAATTGATCATGGTATGAAGACTGTTGAAGTTTATGTTAAAGGTCCCGGTGCAGGACGTGAAGCCGCAATCAGAGCATTGCAGACAGCAGGTCTTGAAGTAACATCTATCAAGGACGTTACTCCGATTCCGCATAACGGCTGCCGTCCGCCGAAGAGAAGACGCGTATAATAGGAGGTGCAACAATATGTCAAGATATACCGGTGCGGTTTGTAAGCAGTGCCGCCGTGAGGGAAAGAAACTCTTCCTCAAGGGTGACAGATGTTACACAGGTAAATGTGCGCTCGAGCGTCGTTCATATGCTCCGGGTCAGCACGGTCAGGGCCGCAAAAAGACAACTGAATACGGTATCCAGCTTCGCACAAAGCAGCAGGCTCGCAGATACTATGGTATTCAGGAAGGACAGTTCCACAAGTATTTCCTCATGGCTGAAAAGCAGGAGGGTATGACAGGTGAGAACTTACTCAGAATCTGTGAAAGCCGTCTCGACAACGTAGTTTATTTGCTCGGTTGGGCAAATTCACGTCAGCAGGCAAGACAGCTTGTTGTTCATGGTCACTACAAGGTAAACGGCAAGAAGGTTGACATTCCATCTTACCTTCTTAAAGCAGGTGACGTAGTTTCAATCAAGGAGAAGAGTGCCGATACTGAAAGCTTCAAGACAATTATTGAGGCTAACGGTTCAAGACCGGTTCCGACATGGCTTTCAAAAGACGGAACAAACGGCAAGGTTGTAAATCTTCCGGAGCGTGAGCAGATCGCAGCTCCTGTTGAAGAGCATTACATCGTTGAGTTCTACTCCAGATAATGCAGCATAAAAGGCTCATTAGAATTAATAAGGAGGGTTTTGAATGATAGGTATCGAAAAGCCGAAAATCGAATGCTTCGATTTGGATGGCGACACTTATGGCAGGTTCACTCTTGAACCGCTTGAGAGAGGTTTCGGAACAACGGTAGGTAACAGCCTTCGCAGAGTTCTTCTTTCATCTCTCCCGGGCTATGCTATAACATCCGTTAAGATTGACGGAGTTCTCCATGAGTTTTCAACTATTCCGGGCGTCAAGGAAGACGTTACCGAAATCGTTCTTAACTTAAAGGGCGTAATCCTCAAAATAAACGGTGAAGGACCGAAAACAGTATATATCGAGGCCTCAGGTGAGGGTGAAGTAACCGCAGGTGACATAAAGGGTGACTCAGAGCTTGAGATTTTCAACCCGGAGCACCATATTGCTTCGCTCGACAAAAACGCCAAGCTTTCGATGGAGCTTACTGTTGATATCGGACGCGGTTATGTTTCTGCCGAAAGAAACAAGGCAGAGTTGCAACCCCCGATCGGTGTTATCGCTATTGATTCAATTTATACACCTGTTCTTAAGGTCAACTATACTGTTGAGAATACTCGTGTAGGCCAGAGAATTGACTTTGATAAGCTTACACTTGAAGTATGGACAAACGGTACAATCTCCGCTAAAGAGGCTGTATCGCTTGGAGCCAAGATCCTCAACGATCACCTCAAGTTGTTCATCGACTTGTCAGAAAATGAATTTATGGCAGACGTTCTCGTAGAGAAGGATGATAACTCAAGAGAAAAGGTCTTAGAGATGACCATTGAAGAACTTGATTTGTCTGTTCGTTCTTTCAACTGCTTGAAGCGTGCAGGCATAAATACAGTAGAAGACCTTACAAATAAGTCTGAAGACGACATGATGAAAGTTCGCAACCTCGGAAAGAAATCTCTTGATGAGGTTGTTGCGAAACTTGATTCTCTCGGCTTTGCTCTTCGTAAAGAAGACGAATAAGGGAAGGAGTGTTTACGAATGCCAGGTACAAGAAAGCTCGGAAGAGCAAGTGATCACCGTAAAGCAATGCTTCGCGGAATGGTTACTTATTTACTTGAAAATGGTAGACTTGAAACCACCGTTACCCGTGCAAAGGAAGTACGTTCAATGACAGAGAAGATGATTACTCTCTCAAAGAACGATACACTCGCAGCAAAGAGACAGGTTCTCGCTTACGTTACAAAAGAAGACGTAGCAAAGAAACTCTTTGATGAAATCGGTCCGAAGTACAAGGACGTAAACGGCGGTTACTGCCGTATTATTAAGACAGGACCACGTCGCGGCGATGCAGCTGAGATGTGCATAATCGAGCTTGTTTAATAGTACAGCTGAATAAAGTTATTAAAGCCCCTGCGGATATTTCCGCAGGGGCTTTTGAGTTGGTTTGTTTGTATAACCGTTTGCTTTTGTATAAAAGGCCCTTGCCTGTTATATCAAAACGGTTTTACGGCACTATTCGTGCCTGTAATGAGGAGGGGGCATACGCACTTCTTCTTCACTTGCCATTTCGGATGGGTCGATATTTTTTTCAATGGAGTCGTTAAATTTTTTTACAAGTTGAAGGAGAAGTTCAATCTCTTCGTCACTTAGGTCTTTAAATCCCGCTTCGATTTTTGCGTCTGATTTTGCATCAATTGCCGCACACTCGGCCAGGCCCTCCTCGGTCAGAAAAATGTTTGTTACCCGTTTATCATAATCATTCTGTTTTTTTATCACAAGGCCCGATGCCTCAAGCTTGCCTATGGTTTCTCCCAAGCTTTGAGGGCGTATATGTACTATTTCTGCAAGAGCCCGTTGGCTCATTCCGGGATTATCTCTGAGCATGTGGAGAATTTTTCCCTGTCCGCCGAAATTGTCGGTCGGTTTCTGATGTCTTCTGCAGAACGCACGCTTCATAAGAACTGAATTTATTCGAAGCTCGTGTATTACATCTCTTGCAATAGGATTCATAGTGCTTCCTCCTTTAATGGGATTTTAAATTGTGTTTCAAAAAACTGCCGGTATATATCACATGACCTGAGAAGCTTTTCATGTGTTCCTTTTGAGACAATAGTTCCTTCTTCAATGACTGCAATCTCATCGGAAGAAATGATAGTGGAAAGTCTGTGTGCAACAACTAGTGCGGTTCTGTCTTTCAAAAGAGGTTCGATTGCTTTTTGAATATAACTTTCCGAGATGGAATCAAGCGATGATGTTGCCTCGTCAAGTATTATTATCGGCGGATTTTTGAGTATGACACGGGCAATAGAGATTCTCTGCTTTTCACCACCGGAAAGGCGGAGACCTCTGTTGCCCACAAGTGTGTCATATTTCTCGGGAAGAGAATCAATGAAGTCATGTATGTTGGCACGCTTGCATGCCTCAACAATTTCTTCAAAGCTTGCGTCTTTATTTGCGTATCTCAGGTTTTCAAGGATGCTTGCATTGAAAAGATATGTGTCCTGAGTTACCATTCCGATATTTTCACGCAGGGATTGTTGCGTCATTTTTCTTATATCTATTCCGTCTATTGTTATTTTCCCTGAGGATACATCGTATAGGCGCGGCAGAAGCGTTATGAGCGTTGATTTTCCGGCGCCTGAGCTGCCTGCAAGAGCAAAGGTTTCACCGGTGTGTATGGAAAAGCTTATGTTGTTCAGTATTTTTTGGTTTTCGTTGTAACTGAATGAAACATTTTTGAACTCGATATTTCCCTGAAGCCTGCCGACATTTACGGCGTTTTTGGAATCCTTGATATCCGGCTCAAGATCAAAGTATTCAAAAAGTCTTTCAAAGAGAGCAAGTGAACGTGTGATATCAACGTTTAAGTTAAGAAGCTCATTTAAAGGGTGATGTACCCTTGTAAGAAGGGTTACGATGATAGACAATTCACCGACTGTCACTGTGGGTCCCACTTGATATTTCATCATCAGAAATCCGCCAACTAGATACACCAGCAGGGGAAGGCAGTTGGAATAAATATTTAAGGTGATAAAGAAAAGCTTTCCTGTGAGAAGCTCCTTAATTCCGAGACCGTATACTTTTTTGTTTATTTTCTCAAATTTATCATATTCATCCTGTTCACGATTAAAAAGCTTTACAAGCATCTGACCGCTTATTCCCAGCGTTTCATTGAGAATCTGGTTGCTTTCATCATAATTTGACTGAATCTCCCTTGCTATTTTCCATCTCTTTTTTCCGGCAGCCCTTGTCGGAATCATGAAAAGAGGAATAAAAATTATTCCCATTAGAGCAAGTATCCAATTGGTTTTGAAAAGTGTAATTGCGGTTATGATTATGGTTCCGAGATTTTTGAGTGCTTTTGTCAATGTCTGTGAGATGACATTTTGTACACCGTTAACATCCTCTGTCATACGTGTTATGATTTCGCCCTGTCTTCTGTTCATAAAAAATCCGTAGGACATTTTTTGCAGGTGGCTGTACAATTTGTTTTTCATATCATAAGTAACACCGCCTGCAATGGTGGCGTTGAGATAGGCTTCAAAGAGAGTAACGGCATTTGAAAAAACAATCAAAATGACGGACAGAATCACAAGCCTTATAAGCACTTCAAGGTTTTTTCCGATAAGGCCATCGTCAATTATTTTGCCTGTAAGAACCGAGGGGATTACTCCCAATACGGAAGAAATAAGTATAACTAAAACTACGCCGACAAGCTCTTTTTTGTAGGGAAGCAGAAACGAAAAAATACGTTTTAAAAGCGGCAATGTTATCTTAAGCTTCTTGTTTTTTTCCGGCTCATCAAAGCCGATTCCGGGCGGTGCCAAAGGGCGCATTTAAACAACTCCGTTCAAAAATAGTAAGGTACCTGTATAGTCTGGTGATATTATTACACAGGTACCTTACTATTGTCAAGCGCTTGGTGATGACCGCACGTTGTTACATGTTTGTCAATTATTGCGTTCTAAAATTTATATATGTATAATATTTTTACAAAATACGTATGCAAGCTATCTTTATACGTTGATATATGGTGTTCTTCGAGCTGTTTAACCTAAAGGAGTATCCCATGGTTTTGCAGCCAGGGTGGTTCCGGAAACGGAGTTGCCTTCCGTGTTTGAAAAGGAGACAGTAAAGAGTGCACATCATGAATTGTGTGTTGTGCGGTTTTTGCGCTTTTGCGTGTTATACAGGCTCCTTTTCGGAGCCTGTTTTTTTATTTGTTTTAGGGATTCAAGGAGAGAAAAGTGAAAAGAAAATACAATATAAAGCGGAATAAAAAATGTGCCTTGAAAAAGAGTACGGCATTGCTTCTTATTATTGCAATGCTCTGCTCTTTTTCTGCTTGCAGACAAAGTCCCGTTTTAGTGCAAAAGGTATATACAAATAATCAAAAAACGGATAACGATAAGAAAAAGCACAATAATGATGAAAAAAACGACTTAGAGGATGAAAATATTTCTACTCGTAAAAATAAAGACGATGCAAAGAACGAAAATGATTATCAGCATTCGTTACCTCAGGAAGGACAGGAAAAAAATTCGAATGAGGCGGATAAGACAAAAGCAAATGAAGAGAAAGAAAAAAATGTGACATCAGAAGAAGAGCCTATACTCAAACCGACAAAAGATCGCACAAAGCTAAGGCAGGTAGTGGATGCGTCGGGAGAGAAGGTTGATATCCCTGAAGATGTTGACACGGTTGCGGCGCTCGACACCGTAGCACAGTATGTGGAGATGCTCGGCGGTAGAGGACGAGTTGCCGCAACGTCGCAAAGCTTTAAAAACTCAGACTTCGTGTCGGCTGTGTTCGGGTCAAAGGAAATCAATTCGATTCCCGCTCTATGGTCTGGCAAGGGTGATATCGGCATTACAGATGAAAATTTTAACAAGCTTCTCGAAATAAATCCCGAAGTTTGCTTTGTTGAAAGCGGACATACTTATTTTACGGATAATCAACTTGAAAGGTTATCCGAGAAGAAAATTTTCATTGTCACGGTTCCGGCACTTGCGACGACTGAAAATATAAAAATAACAGTTAGCATACTTGCGGAGGTCCTCGGGGATAAATCCGCAGAGGAAGGAAAAAACAACGCGAAATCTGTTGCCGATAAGTATATACGCTGGCTGAACAAAATTGAAAATAAGGCGTTGGGCTTTGAACGTGGCTTTTCCGGCGTGAACAGGTATGACTTTAATTATGCTTCAACACGTAAGATTCCTAACAGAGTAAATGAAAATATGCAGACGGATGGCTTTTATACATTGTTTCTTTCTTCATGGGATGAAGATGTAACCTATCAGGTATGTACGGATGCACGCACTATTTTCACCGGAGCGGGCATGGCTTCTGCCACTCTCGGATTCGGAATGGAAACTCCGATATCCTATTACCTGTCAGTTGGAGGAGCATGCAATACAGCGGCACTTAAGGGAGATCCTTTAAGAATGAGCATTTATCACAACTATCTCTCTCCTCTTCTGCCGACTGTAATGAAGGTCAGCGGTGCCGACACCTTCAGTAACGACATAAACAACTCTCTTTTTACAATTTCAAACACTTCACTCGGAAATGACAAGTTTAACAAGATAATTGCTTCATCAAATAAGGTTGCCGATAAGGTTAAGCTGAGCGCTCAGTCTGCAAACGGCCTCTGGAAGTATTATCCAAAGCAGACTATAAACAGCCTTACGGGTAACTATAATACCGAAAATGAAGGAGTCAATATTCCTTCGTCGATATGCGGAGAATATACGGTATACGTTTCTCCAAGCGGAGTCGGTGAATGGGCGTCGGGTGCGCCGGAATCACCTCTTGAGATGCTGTGGGCAAATATGATTTTTTACGGCGACTGTTCAAAAGAAGAACTTAAAGCCGAAACAAAGGATTTTTACAGCAAGTTTTATAATTATTCACTTTCAGATGCTGCTTTTGATAGAGTTCTTGCAGGAAGATAATTAACGATAACATCATTTCGGGAAAGGCAGACTTCAAATGGCCGAAAAAGAAAACCATATTGTCCTGAGAAAGCCTGAAAATTCGCAGATTTCATCTTTGAAAAATGAAATCAGGACTTCAAAAAAATACAAAAAGCAAAATGCGGTTGTCGTTATAACCTTCATTTTGCTGGTTGTTATATATTTTTTTTCCGTGACAAGCTTCGTTGTTCCCGAAAATACATCGTTCTCCCTCGCAGGACTTCTTCAGGCGTGGAAGGACAAATTTCATTCGTTTATTCTTTTTGTCGGAGGAGAGGGAAGCTACGGTACGGGAACGGTTGTAAAGTATACGATTATGGTGCTTGCCGGAGCAGCGCTGGCCTCTGCCGGTGCGGTTTTTCAGGGAAGCTTTAAAAATATCATCGCTTCGCCGGCAACTATGGGAGTGCAGTCGGGTGCAACTCTGGGCAATGCGTTGTATCTCCTGTTTTTCACATCTTCGGTTTCTTCTGCTACGGGAGTTGTAAAGATACATAACGACGTCACGGAAACATCAAAAATGAGCTTCGCACAGCTAAATACGCAACAACTGTTTGCAATGGTCGGCAGCTTTATAGCTATTGTAACGGTAGTGGCTATTACCTCTGCTCTCGGAAAAGGAAGGTTCAGCACGACAAACATACTTTTCAGCGGAATGATTTTTTCATCATTTGTAGGGGCAATAACCTCACTGATAAACAATTACTTTCTGTTCTATGACGAAGACAATTCGCGAGCGCAGAGTATGCAGATTTTTTCGATGGGAAATTTCGACAGGGTTATTACGGTTCAGCAGCTTGCATTCATTGTGGTTTTTCTTGTGCCGTGCTTGATTGTGCTGATAATTACTTCTTCTAAGCTGAATGTTTTAGTTATGGGAGAGGAAGAGGCTGCCACTATGGGTCTCAATGTAAGATTTTATCGCAATCTTCTGATTGCAGTCGGAACACTTATGTCCGCGACAGTCTTTGCTTTTTGCGGACAGATAGGTTTTATGGGATTCATAGTACCGCAGATTGCCAGAAAACTGGTCGGACCTGATTTCAAAAGACTGATTGTGATGACTATCGGTCTGGGCGGACTTTTGATGATTCTCGTGTACAATGTTGCGTTTGCTCTCGGACTTACTACGTATCTGAACATCATAATAAGCACTATAGGCTGCCTTATGATGATATACTCCTTCTTTAAAGGGAAAGGAGGGGTTGCAGCAGATGCGGAATAAGAGAAAAAAATATCTTATTATATACTCCGGCGTTTTGGTAGCCTTTTTGTTCAGTCTGTGTTTTAGTACAGCCGAGAGCAAGTTCATTCCGGCAGAGACAGTAAAAAATATAGGTGCTGCGTTTAAAATTGCGTTTGCAGATATTTTTAATTCGGGAGAGGGTGTTGAGCAACTCAGGAATTCATTACCCTATTACGGACAGACAATAGCCCGAATTAAGTTATCTGTTATATCCATGTTTTCAGGATTGGCGATATGCTTTGCCGGAACGATTTTTCAAACAACGTTCAAAAACCCGCTGGCATCCCCGAATCTTCTGGGAGTATCCACGGGTGTTACACTCGGAAATATTATTTTTGTACTTGTATTCCAGCTTAATGCTTATGCAATGATTTCCTATAGGTATCCGATATGCTATGGAATGGCAGCCCTGATTGTGTTTATTATTGTTCTTTCCGGAAAAATTGCCGGAAGAAAATATAATAACTTTTCGGTTGAAACCATGATTATCCTCGGGATGATAATCAGTCACTTGGGCTCGGTTTTTACAACGTATTATTCTTATCAGATAACGATGGATGAAAACGGACTTGCCGATATTTACAGTGTTATCACCGGAGGAAATGTTATATACGTTGATACGGTAAGCTTTTTGTCTTTTGTTTTAGTGTTCATGGTAACGACTTTGCCTATGCTGCTCATAAGGTACAGATACAACATTGTTACTTTTTCCGATGAAGAGGCTTTGGCAATGGGTGTCAACGGCAACAAGCTCAGAACGGTCGGACTTATTCTGGGAAGCTTTATGTCGGCGGCGGCTACAATACACGGAGGCGAAATAGGATTTCTGTCGATGGTCATACCGTTTTTATGCCGTAAAAAACTGCATGCGGAGTTTGGTGAGGTTGCCATAACATCCATGGGAATAGGAGCAACACTCACGCTGCTTTCCCGCTCTGTGTATAATTTCTTCTTCCACGCCGGATTGCCGGTAACAGTCGGAGCGATAACGACCTTGATTGTACTTCCGATTTTTGTTGTTAGTCTGATTAAGAGAGACGAGGGCTTTTCATGATACTTGAAATGAACAATTTATCATGCGGATATGATAAAAAAGCAGTAGTAAAAAATATCAATGCAACGGTTTCTCCGGGTGACATCTGTTGTATCTTAGGTGAGAACGGCGTCGGCAAATCAACTCTGTTTAAAACAATTCTTAAGCTGCTTGACCCTATAGAGGGCAATGTTTCCATAGACGGTGAAAGAATAGAAAAACTTTCCCATAAAAAACTGGCTACCAAAATGGCTTATGTCGCTCAGTCCCATACTCCGCCGTTTCCGTATTCGGTTGAAGAGGTTATTACAATGGGCAGAATGATTCACATGAGAGCTTTTTCATCGCCATCAAAAAAGGATAAAGAGATAGTAGATAAAATAATTGATGATATGGAAATAGGCTTTCTGAGAAATAAGGCATATAACCTTATTTCCGGCGGTGAGCGTCAGCTTGTAATGATCGCAAAAGCACTTGCACAGGAGCCGCAGTGCCTTGTTCTTGACGAACCTACCGCGAATCTGGACTACGGGAACAAGGTGATAGTGCTCAATACTATTAAAAAACTGGCTGAAAAGGGCATAAGCATTGTGTTTACCACGCATGATCCCGAGCAGGCTCTGCTTTTGAATGCTAAAACGATCATTTTGTTTAAAAATGATCCCGCATTATCGGGAAAGGCAAATTCGATTGTCAATGAAAAGACTCTCAAGGCTGCATACGACGCAGACATAAGAGTTGTGGAAATAGTAGACGATAAAGGTAATCCGGTACGCGTTTGCTTACCGTTACTAAATTAAAAGGAGAGAAACATGAGTAAAAAAGAAAAAACAGTTACGGTGTTGACAGAGGAAAAGGCAAAATCCGATAAAGAAAAATTGTTGTCTGTTATTGACAACATAGAAACTGTCATTGTCGGAAAAAGAAGTGTGGTAGAGCTTGTTGTCCTTGCACTTGTGGCAGAGGGACACGTGCTTATCGAGGATATACCGGGAGTAGGTAAAACGAGCCTTGTTTCCGCCCTAGCAAAGTCTATTAACTGCGGTTATAAGAGAATACAGTTTACACCGGATATAATGCCGTCCGACGTGTCGGGATTCTCCATTTACAATCAGAAAACAGGCGAGTTTGAATTTCGCGAGGGATCGGCGATGAGCAATATAATCCTTGCAGATGAGATAAACCGTGCTTCGGCAAAAACACAGTCGGCCATGCTTGAAATAATGGAAGAAAAACAGGTGACGGTTGATTCAAACACCTATAAGATGGAGAAGCCTTATATGGTTTTGGCAACTCAGAACCCCATAGAGTCGCTCGGTACTTATAAGCTTCCCGAGGCACAGATAGACAGATTTATGATAAAAACTTCTATCGGCTATCCGGATTTGAAGGATGAAATAGATATCGTACTCGGCGTTGAAAAGGCAAAAGAGAACATAAAATATGTAATCGAGAAAAATGACGTTGTAGAAATAATTGAAGATGCAAAGAATGTTACGGTGTCTGACCTTGTTGCGTCGTATATCGTAAGCCTAGTTTCGGCAACAAGAAGTAACAGCGACATAAAACTCGGAAGCTCTCCGCGAGGATCAATCGCACTTAAAAGTCTTTCTCGCGCTTATGCCCTCTATAACGGACGTAACTATGTTCTGCCGGACGATGTAAAATTTCTTGCGCCGTTTGTCCTTTCTCACAGAATCATGCTTACAAACGCTGCAAGAAACGAAAAGAAAAAACCGGAGGATATCATCGCGGAGATAATAAAAAATACCGTTGTTCCGGTAACTCCGGGTAAAAAATAATCAGGGGCTTTCATGAAAAAGGTACTAAAACAAACATACAAAAAAGGCTTAAGTATAATACTTCTGCTTGTTGTTATTGCTTTACTTATTCTGCCTGCCGTGTATACCAATTCCTTGTTCGGATATTTACCGATTATTGCGGCTACCTCCTTGTTTCTCCTGTCAGGTATATATCTGCTGATAATGAAAAACAAAATCTCGGTTGATGCAAAGGTACAGAATATCGAGGTGGTACGCGGTCAACAGGTGCTGATTTCTCTGGTGATAACCAACAAATCATTTCTGGTGTGTTCAAAGGCTAAAGCGGATATCTTTATTTCTGATTATTTCGGAAATGATGACTCTACAACCCAGACCGTGTTTACGCTTGACTCAAGAAGTTCGACAAACCTGGAGTTTGACGTTGTAATGCCGCATGTCGGCGTGTATACAACGGGGATAAGAAATATTTACGTCTATGGATTCCTCGGACTTTTCAGTGTGAGAATTCCGGTTGAAAATGAATTTTTCGTTACCGTTCTTCCGAAGGAAAGCGAGCGTGAAATTTCACTTTCGGATGATTTGCTGACTGACAGTCCGGATGCATCGAGCTTTGCCGAAAATGACGGATTTGACTACACCGGAGTCAGAGAGTATGTGCTCGGCGATTCAATGAAAAAAATACATTGGAAGTTATCCGCACATTCTCTTGAGTATATGACAAAGCTGAATGAAACAGGTCTTCGAAGTGACGTCGGAGTAATTCTGGACATGGTTGCCGAAAAAGATGCAAAAGATGATGAGCTGTTGTTCCTGAACGACGGAATAATCGAAACGGGAATTTCACTTATAAATCTTGCCCGCAAAAAAGAAATTGATAATAAGCTTATTTTCGTAGATGAGGATATGCAGGTTTCTCTTATGGAGCCGCGGTCGGAGTATGACTACTCTGAGCTTGTGAGAAATATCTCAAAAATTTCCTCATCCCCGGAAAAAGAGATGAAGGATGCGGAAGCATTGGTGCTTGATGAGATGCAGTCCGCAAACAGGTGTGCAAACATCGTTGTTTGCACCTCCAGAGTAACAGATGGCCTGTTGCACGCTCTTATAGCCGCGAAGAATCAGCAGCGCAACCCCATGCTGTTCTTTATTGTCCTGCCGGATACCTCCTCTCGCGAGAAAAAGGTACTGGCAAATAAAGTAAGAATGCTCGATGAGTTTGGGATTTATTATGAGGTGTTAAATGTTAAAGTCTAGTTACATAAAAACACACATATGTGAGTATTTTTTTACTCTGATGATAAGCTTCGGCCTTGCAATAAATGTTGCATCCTCTTTTGTCATGGAAGATTCGGTTTTAAGCAATCGTCTTTTGATGATAGCGGTTGTGGCTGTTTTAAATCTGCTGTTGTTTGTGGCGGGGATAAACAAAAAAACCGCAATTGTCGGTATAGTTGTATACGTTTTACTTGCCACTGCAGGAACGGTTTATATGATTTCGAGCGGGAGGCTTACCTCTCTTGAGGGCGAAAAATCGGGATATTCATTGATGATTATTATCCTTGTTGTATGTACCACGGTAGTATACCTTGCGACGAGAAACAGAAAGATTCTGATTGTATTTATTCCGACTTCACTCATAGTGTGTGCGGCATTTAGATTTCTTGAATATCCGGTTTCGGTTGCAGGATTTATTTTACTTGTACTCGGTCTCGGGCTTGAGCTGGTTTACAAGGTTTACTATGATTCGCTTATGGAGGCGGCTCTCGGAAGCTACAATATAGGACATTTTTTTATTCAAAGTCTGGTAATTGCTCTTGTAGTTTCGTGTATAACATACCCTGTTTATATATTTGTCATTAAACCTGCGAACATGCCTACGAGAGATTTAAAGCTCGTAACGAAGCTTTTGTCATGGGACGTCATAGATAAGGTCGGTATTTCATCAAAAACAGAGGTTCTTTCCGACACTGTAAAGTCTGACAGGATAACGGATAAAGAGCTTGAAAGGGAGGAGCCGACGGAAAAACCGAAGCAGGAAGAAAAAGAAGATGTTACACAAAAGGAAAAGAGAGAATTGCCGGCTTTTGCGATAAAGTATGATTATAAAGAAAAGAGAAACCTATGGATGCTTTCTTTTATTGTGATTGTACCGATTGTTCCCTTTGCGGTGAAATACCTTCAAAGGCGTAAGCAGCGCAAAAAAATCGAGGACTTATCACCCGCAGACGGTTGTATATATCTTTACAACTATTTCCTTAAGAAATTTAAGGCTGCAAGGTTTACAAAGCCAGAAAATTCAACGCTTCTTGAGTATGTGAAAAACAATTATAAGGAGCTTGCAGGCTTTGATACGCAGTCGGGGACAACCTTCGGCCAGATAACGGAGGTTTACGTAAAAGAGGTTTATGGCGGATATGTACCTGATGAGGACGATTACAATAAGTTCAAGGATTATTATTACGGCTTTTTCAAAAATATGAAAAATTATGTCGGAAAAACAAAGTATGTATTTAAATTTTGGTTAGTGTAAATAAACGTTCGGGAGACGCGTTTAAAAAATAAAATATATCTCAGGAGGGAAATTAAAATGAAGCATTTACGTTCATTGAGTGTGATTCTTTTATTGGCACTTATTATTTCATGTGTGCCTCTTACTGCGTCTGCAGAACAAATGAAGTTCACTCCACCTACAGAGGCTATGGAGATTGACAAAAATGTTATAACCATGGCCGCACATTCACAGGGATGGGTTACACCAGAGGTTCTCGGTATAAACAATGTAACCTCAAGAAGCATGGAGGTTCCGGATGCGTTTACAAACGGCTTTTCCGAGGACACCTTCAACAAAGCCAGAGGAAAGGTATGTCTCGGCGTGTTCGGTTCGGATATCAACTCGAATCCCAATCCTTACATGTACAACTACTATTACAACTGCTTTGCAAAGGAAGAAGACCGTACGGAATTCGAAACATATACACTGTCCAAGGATGTAAGCGGCGGTCCGATGCAAGCGGCTGCAAGCGGCGGATATGATGACGGCAACGGAAACACAATCTGCGCGTCTCTTTTCCTCCGACCCGACATCTTACTCGGTATTGGGCCGGTAGAAACGAATACGGACGGATCCATTACGACCGGATATACCAATGCGATAAACGCGCTTCCGGAAAATAATGACGAGGATGAAACCAACAATTACAATCCTTATGAGGTAAACTACACAACGACACGTGTATATAACTTCCTTAACTGTATGTATGAGCTTTCGGATATCTGCAATGAAATTTCCGAAAGGACAGGAAAGACAACACGCTATGATAATCCGTATATCATTACTTCTAACCTTGAAAAGTATGTAAAAGGCATACAGGCATATGTTATAAAGCAGATAAAGGAGAACAATCTCTCCCTTGACACCGTTGCAGTTGTTGATGCAAGGGTGACGACCTATCTCAGAAGCATAAATGTCCTTTCAAGTGATGAATATGCTCTTAACTCCATTGATAACGATACAGGCGGAAATACCGCATCATATTCACGTGTGGCTGAATTTGTTCAGGATACAACAAACAATCTTACGGATGTTTTGAAGCTTGAAAAGAAAACCGGAAATGTTGCTTCGGGTAAGCAGGGTGAATACTATGTCGCAACTGCCGATCAGATAGCTGAAAATTGCGATATCATAATGACGGCAGATGCAATTGTTGCCGGCTCGGAGTCAGGTGCTCTTAACAGTGCCACACTTCAGAATGACGTTATAAGCGGTTGTACAACCGATGCTCTTGCAAACAGAGCAAAGAATGAAATTCAGTGCATGGCATATCAGTTTGAGTGTGTCGGCTCCATAGGAGTTAACTCTGTAGAAAATCTTCTCGGTATGGCATACTATACGGCATATCTTTATCCTGAATATTTCAACCAGTTTGAGGTTGCCGCATACTGGTATCAGAACTTCTACCATATCTCTGACAATGCGGCTCTTAAGAGCGCAATGCTCGCAAACTTCAAGGGCGCATCTGTACAGAAGGAATATGCAGATAAGTACACCTGTGATATCTCAGGCTACAATGATGCCGCAATCAAAAATCTTGAAAGCAAAATCATTGCCGGTATGAAGTACTATGAAAAGAACAAGGCTGAGTTTAAAGATTGCCTTCTCTATCAGAACGGTGTAACCGGTGAAATGACCGGATGGGTTATAGACTGGACAAAGGGTATCGGCTCTGATGACGATACAATCACAGTTGAAAAAGATGCCGACGGTAACTGGTATGCATATCAGTACGGAAATAAGCTTAAAGATTCAAAAGGATGGCTTCAAATTGATTCGGATTACTATTATATCGACAATTCCGGACTTGCATCAACAGGCTGGGTACAAGTAGGCGGAAAATGGTACTACTTCGGATCAAATGCAAAAATGATAACCGGCTGGGCACAGATAAGTGGAAAGTGGTACTACATGAACAAATGGGGTGCAATGGTAACCGGTTGGGCTCAGATAAATGGCAAGTGGTATTACTTCAACAGCAGCGGTGCAATGGTAACCGGCTGGGCTTCTGTAGGCGGAAAGTGGTATTATTTCAATAACAGCGGTGCAATGGTAACCGGCTGGGCTTCTGTGGGCGGAAAGTGGTATTACTTCAATAACAGCGGTGCTATGGTAACCGGCTGGGCTTCTGTAGGCGGAAAGTGGTATTACTTCAATAACAGCGGTGCAATGGTAACTGGCTGGGCTTCTGTAGACGGAAAGTGGTATTACTTCAACAACAGTGGTGCTATGGTAACTGGCTGGCAGCAGATAGGTGGCAAATGGTACTACTTCAATGGCAACGGTGCTATGCTTACAGGTACACAGAGAATAGGCGGAAGGACATATAGGTTTAATTCAAGCGGCGTATGGGTAGCATAAGTACTTGATCTAACCGATCTCGCGTGGTGGCGAGATTTTATAAGGCTTTTAAGGGCTGCAGGTGGGAATTGCCTGCCTGTAGCCTATGTTTTTCAGGAGGAATAAAGAGTGGCATTTATTAATTGGGAAGAAGCTGAAAAATATACCTCATGGGCGGCAGGAAAAACCGAGACAGGACCGGGCGACACATGGGACAACGGTGCCGACGGATGGCAGAGAAGAATAGACTTTGAAAAAGAATTTACAAAGGCGCAGGTCGATGCATGTACCAGAATAAACAAAGATACTACGGTTTTGGATGCTTGTTGTGGTACGGGCAGGACGGCGTTGTCCTTCGCAAAAAAAGCAAAGCACGTATATGCGGTTGACGGTGCACCGCATATGCTGGAGCATTGCAGAAAAAATGCGAAAAAACTCGGTATAACGAATATGACGGTGCAACAGATATATAACTGGCACACGGTGGAGCCCGGCAAAGAGTTTCCGATAGTGGATATTGCGGTATCAGTGATAGGACCTCCACAGGCGGATATACTGAATTTTTCGAAATTTGCAACAGAGTACTGTTATTTTCTGTCCTTCACAGGGGACAGATATATGCTAATGATGAAGGAACTACTTGAGGGATTGAGGGATGAACCGGAAAACGGAGGTGCTTCCGGAAAGCCTTCTGTCGGAGGATCTCGAGATCCTATGATGTCTGCACTTATGGACGGGCACAGAAACCACAGTAACCTGGATATCTATTTTAATATCCTCTATAACCGAGGGGTCTTACCCGAGGTATCATATGCTGCCGGAGCATGGGCTCATGAGGCCGATTCTGTTGAAAAAATTTATGACTATCTTCGTGAAATTGTCTCGGAACCTATAGCAGAAAGCAAGGAAGAAGTATTCCGTGCAAATTGTGATAAGAGAATAACAAAAACAGAGTCCGGATTATACAGATATGCATATGAATCACAGATGTTTGTATTGGGATGGGATCCGAAGCAGTTGAAATACTAAAACTGAAAAGATATATACATTGCTTTTTCACGGGAAGGGAAAAGTATGGCTTGAAAAACAAAGAAAGGAGGAAAAGAATGGAGAGTTTAAAAATTTTCTGTGCCGGAGTTGCAGGTAAGCTTGCAGATGAAGCAGTCGGAAGACTCGAAACGATGTATCCGGATATCAAGGTTGAACTTACTCGCGGCGGTTCTACTGCCGGTGTGAACAGGCTTCTTTCCGGAGATAATTTTGATGTGATGATTTTGGCGGACAACTCAAATATCGATCAAATGCTCATGCCGTCATATGTTGACGGATACTTCATATGGGGCGGTAATGAGATGGTTATAATGGGAAATGACATCACAGATGAAAATTGGAAGGAAAAACTCCTTGATCCGACGTCGGTGATAACGCACCGAAATCCTTATGATGACCCGGGAGGATACAGAGCCGTGATGGCTCTTAAGCTTTCGGAAAAAATAGAGAAGGGTTTGTCTGAGCGTATTTTCTCAAATCCGGGATACAAAGGGCTTGACCGAGCTCAATATGTAAGAAAAGCGCCGCCGCCATTTTGGGGAGGCAAACCGCCTGAAAAGAGATATGCCCCAAAAGGGATCCCAACGATGAACGCCGGGCATTATGACATCATTTATAAAAGTGCTCCTGTCGGTATGGGAAGAAATTTTGCGACACTTCCGGGTGTGATGAATCTTGGAAATCCGGTATTTGAAAAAGATTACAATTCCGTATTCTTTGAAGTAGACGGCGGAGAAATTGTACGGGGTACAACCATTTTTCATGCGATATGCATACCGATAAACAGCGAAAACAAAGCCGATGCAAATAAGTTTGTAAAGGAATTTTTGAAAACCGATTTTGTACAGAAAGGGTTTACCGATGTGCAAAGGTCGGTCGGCAAATGGGACTTTAATTTTAAAACATAATTTTTAGAAATACGAAAACCGAAAGGAGAAGAATATGGGCTTTGAAAATACTAAAATAGGAACACCGGTAAAGCCGAGTATGTGGGATAAGGCTGCACGAGGATACAGTCTTATGACACTTATGGAGGTGAACGGAACCAATCTTCAGCTTGATGCAATGCCTCTTGAGCCTGACATGGAGGTTCTTGATTGCGGCTGCGGACCGGGAAGAGTCGCAATACAGCTTGCAAAACGGGTGAAAAAGGTTATCTGTCTTGATTCTTCGGAGGGAATGCTCGACGAGTGCAGAAAAAATTGTGAGGCTGCAGGTGTGAAAAATGTTGAGTTTGTATATGCTGATTGGCAGGAAACCGAAATAGGAAAAACTATCCCTGAGGTTGATATGGTTATACAGTCTAGGGGAGGGGGCGGACCGAGCTCTCTTTCCATGCTAAAAAAGGCGGCAAGAAGATATGCTGTGAGTGTAATGTGGTCAGACGGCGCGCCTTGTCTCCCGGAGTCTCGGGGAAAGCTTTTTGAAGGATGCTATTCGGAGGAAGTGCTTAAAGAGCATCCCGAACTCAGACCGTTTGACAGAAACAGAAAACCTCCCGAAAAAGAAAAAGACGGAAAAGGAAATCCTCTTTTTGGCGAAAGACCGCCCATAGATATGTCTGACAAGCTTCCGATGCGCGGTCCCGCTCTTCGCGAAATCCTTGAAAAGGAGGGAATCGAGCTACATGTCACAACTGTTAAAGAGGGATGGGATAAGCAATTTTCTTCGAAGGAAGAGGCATATGTGGATCTCATAAATCTTGCGGATGATCCCTCTCTTGTTGATATGGAGCGGTTTAGGAAAAATGTCGACAGATTCCTCACCGAAAAGGACGGAGGATATTATTTCTTCTTACCGACAAGCTCGGATGTTTCGTGGTTTAAGACGAGATGACGGTATAAAATGGAACACTTATTCGCAGTTGGGTTAATTTGTTGTATTGCACAAAGTAATTGGCCTCTGATTGTCTAAAACAGAGAAAAACGTGTTTAAACTATATTTATTTTTCGAAACAGTGTAATATATATGGGACATAGGCTTTCGAGCTCGTATGAGCCGGAGCGGGCAAAGAGTCCGCTCAAAGGGCAAAATGAGAACATTTTGCCTCCCGTGTTTGGAAAGAAAACTGTTATGGAAAATGAATAATGACCGTTACTTGCGTGTGCGTATTTGTGTAGTACATGCATGTCGGTGTTTTCGTTTTATTTGAGACAGTACTTTCCGAGTACTGTCTTTTTTTCATATTTAATGCTTCGGCGTAAAAGCTACGTTGAGCATAAATAAAAAATAAAAAGTTAAGGAGATTTTCAAATGAAGAACACATCAAAGCTTTTATCTCTTATCCTTGCGCTTGTAATGGTATTTTCTTTTGCGGCGTGCGGCGGAGATAAGGAAAAACCTGAAGATCCGTCAAAGGCACCTGCTTCATCCGAAGCACCAACTGAGGCAAAGAAGGCTGACGGTCCCGAAATCAGAGATGTTACGGGTAAGTTTGAATTTTCCGAATTCTCATTTAAGGTTAACGGAAAAGAATTAAAGAACGCAGACTTTAAGGACGCTAAGGTTTACAAAATCACCGTTGAGACAGTAAACTCAAAGGGTAACAGCTCTGAGGCTACATACAGCGGATATGCGATAAGAGATGTCCTTAAGGCAGCAGGCGTTGAGAACGCAACAAAGATAAAGGCAGTGGCAAACGACGGATACGAGGTAGAGTATACTATCACCGATGAGAACGCACCGTATTCACTTCTTGCCATTGAAAAAGACAAGGAAGTATCAGGTGACGGAACAGTATGGTTTGCACCGTGTCTTGAAACAGTATCACAGAATTTTGCAAGATCTGTGGTGGAGATAGTTGCCGAATAATAAAACCAGGTAACAAATAGGGAGGGCTTACTATAACAGTCCTCCCGTTTTTTCTTATGAGGTAAAATCATGATGAAAAGAAATATATTCGCGGTTTCGCTGTTTTCGCTTATTATCTCGTGTCTTATCCTTTTATCATCCTGTGCTAAGGCTTCAATCCCGGAACCGGATGCGGACCT
Source organism: uncultured Oscillospiraceae bacterium (assembly GCA_900545655.1). Taxonomy (GTDB): domain Bacteria; phylum Bacillota; class Clostridia; order Oscillospirales; family Acutalibacteraceae; genus UBA1227. The sequence continues at coordinate 6,534 of UQZY01000001.1, read as the reverse complement.
TGACAGCATGTTTGGCGTGGATAAGAACATAAATATTTTAACCATTGATAAGTACCTCGGCAGGGAGGATACCGTCTACAGAGATATGCGGATGCTCTTTGACCCTGCGGATTATGCCGCAATAGGCGGAGATGCGGACCTTTCGTTTACGATAAAGGGTTTTAAGGTTGTGCCTTATCCGTTCATAGGTACGTTGCAGGCTCTTCCGGTAGACGGAGCATACACAGGGGAAACTCTGTTTACAGTTGAGTGGAACGAAGACGGAACCGTAAAATCCGCAGCTCCGAATTACAAGGAGTCTATGCTATGCCTTGAGGAGCTGTTCCCGAAGGATAAAAATATCTTCCTTATCTGCGGTGGAGGCGGATACGCAGGTATGATGAAAAATCTGCTTATAAAGCTCGGATGGGATGAATCAAAGCTTTATAACGTCGGGGGCGCATGGGCATACAAGGGAAGCAACAGATTTGAAATAATCACATATTCCGAGAATGCAAAGGATGACAATGTAATGGCAACATGGCGTGCCGACTATGCTTTTATTGATTTTGAAAAGCTTCATCCGCTCGGAGATTCTTCAAAGGATGTCGATGTATGAGTTTTCATAAAAAACTTTTTTGTTTTTTCCTTGTGCTTTTTACGGCGCTGTCCTGCCTGTCTGCATGCAAGTCGGAAAAAAAGCAGTCCGCCGGCGCAGTAAAAAAGGAATATGAAATGTTCAATTTCACTCATTTCGCATCCGGTGGAACAAAAGAGGAAGAGACCGCAGTCATCCTTTTTGAAAATGCGAACTCGACCTTTACCTCCTATCAGGTGGCTTTTGTTTCCTGCACATGCAGAGATCCGAGTGTGAATTACTATTCAGTGATGTATATCGAGCTGTTGAACACAAAGGACAGCGCAGAAAAGGCTTCGATACGTTCGATAAGCTTCGGAGACAACAAGGGCCTTTGGGGTGACAGCAACCCGACATACGGAACAACCGAGTATACACCGGAATACTTTGACGAGCATTTTATACAGCCGCTGGTCGGTAAAACGAAGGCGGACTTTGACAACTGGGGAGGCTACAAAACCCAGATAAAGGGAATTGATGCGGATGCGGTAACGTCGGCTTCCGTGTCTACAAGCAATATTACATCGTGCATAAAATCCCTGTTTGAGTACCACGCGGAGAAATACTACAAGGATAAAAATACCGAAAAGTAAGGAGGAGAGATAGATGGAGAAGGTGAGCGGGATAAAGAGAGCTCTAAGGCTTTTTGTTATAGCGGCGCTTATTGTCATAAGCCTTTTTGCCTTTACGGCTTGCGGCTATGACGCTGTGTTGTTTGACGGTGTAGACTTTAAGGAGAGCGCCTTTAAGCATATCACGAATGGCGGACAGGACGGAGATTCCCCGTATAACATAAGTGCCATAACCGGAGCGACGCTTACGGTTGAGGGCCCTGCGGTAAAGGCCAGTGTTCCGATGTCAACGAAGGAGCTTGAAAATACCAATGACGGACTTGTGAGAGTGCTTTATAAAGACAAGACCGGTAAAAGAGTCTATGAAGGCATGGATGTATACTATCTTCTCACTAAGATGAGTGAGGGAGATAAGGGTATAATTCTTACCGACAAGGCATACAAGGTTGTGTTTAAGGACTGTAACCGCGAAACCATAGCGGAGCTTACGGTTAAGGATATCGAAAAGGCACACAAAGACAAGCAGCCGGTCATCATTGCCTACGGTACCGCAGATGAGAAGCAGGAGTCCGTGGTGCCATTTGTTTTCAGCGGCGCCAATGAGGGTGAGCATACCCTGGGTTATGTAGAGGCGCTTAACAACGAGGACGGCTGTCTGAAGCTTGTTTATAACACCACAAAGTACGGTAAAAATAAAAAGTATAAGAAATATTCGAACATCGCATACGTATATGTCTGCGAGGAAAAAGAGCCGGGGTTTAAGCACAGTGAGGAGAGCGGAAAAGATTATGCGTCTCCGAAATACAAGGATTATGTTATTTCCGTGGGAGGAAAAACGCTCGGCTATCAGATGGATTTTACGGTGGAGCAGCTTGAGGCTCTCGTTTCCTATGACAAAAAAGGAAATGTCAAAGAGGGCGGAATGGGCTACAAGGATTTCTACAGTCTTGCAAACAACACCTACTGGTATGTAAACGAATATGAGGGTCTTGATCTTTATAAGTTTCTTAAGTATGTGGGAATGCCCTCCGCTGAGGAACTCGGAGAGGAAGCGTCTGAGACATACGTAACCTTCCGCGCGAGCGACGGCTTTGCCTCTGCCGAGAAGTTTGATGTACTGACTCTTTCGGATCCCAACAACTTCGGCTACTACAAAAAGAGTTCGGCGGACTTAAATGACGGAAAATATGTTTCAAATGCCGCAGATCTTGTAAAAACGGGATATCCGGTCTTGCTTGCATACGGTGTAAATAATTATCCGTACACAATCACCGCCGACGACCCCGGTTATTTAAGCGGCCTTTCAAATAACGGCGGCCCGATGAGAATTATCTTCGGTAAGAAGGAATATTCCCACGTAAACGGCTCAAATCAGATTCAGTATCTCAGCGAAATTGCCGTCGGAAGCAATATTCTTTACAATACTCACACATATACAAAGGATGCAGACCATAAAGAGCTGCGCGACGAGGAGATAAATATCGTCGTAAACAATATCGACGGGTCAAAGCTTACCGACAAAAGGATGTCCGTAAGAGATATTGAGGACCTTATCTACGGAGAGGATACATCGGCCAAGGATGCGGGGGAAGCTAAAGAAAAGGGAGTTTATGAAGTTAAAAACGGAGATAAGTACGAGAGCGATGTATACGAGGGCGTAAGCCTTGAGTACTTCCTTTCTGACGTAATAGGCATACCGGGAACTAACGGAACGGTGACCTTCTCCGATGGTAAAAATGAGATAAAACTTGAACTTACCGACCTTTTCAAAAAGGGATACAACACAGAAAAGGGAATAGACGGTCAGGCTTCAATACTTGCATTTGCCAAGAACGGAGCTCCGCTCGTTAAAAACGAAAAGAGCAAGGGATATATTGCTTCGAGAAAACTGAATGCGGTTTCAAAGACAGACCCGACAAGCTACAAGGTTGAAAACAAGGGCGGTCCGCTGGCAGTTCTTATCCCGTCCTCCGATGAAAAGAAGGCAAACGGCAAAGCAGTATTCGACGTTAAAACAATTACCGTAAATGTTGAGCCTGACAAATACGCGCACCTTTCAGGGGATTCGGTTAAGTATGCCGATGAAACGATAAAATTCTACGGAGAGGGACTGACAAAATCCGTCGAGTACAAGGTGTCCGATATCGAGGGTATGCAGAAGCTTGCAAGGACGCTTGATTTCAGCATTCTTGACGGAAAGGGAATTCTCAAAAACGAGCGCTACAGAGGAATAGGGCTTTACGACCTTATGATGGGAGTCGGAGTTAATTACAATGCGCACGAGGTTATTCTTCATGCCCGTGACGGCTCAACGATGACTTTCCCGCTTTCGGATATCCGCAAAAAGGACTATAAAAATTTTGCGGATAAGAATTGCAAGGATCCTCTTGCACCGTTTATAGCCTACGGACAGGGAGACGTTAAAAAGGCCCTCAAGGAGGGTGCTCCGCTGACTGCGGAGTCCGGAGGACCACTCAAATTCATAATGCCTCAGGCGAATGACAAGACGCAAAACGCAAAGCTGTGTATAAAGGATATTGCGGCTGTTGAGGTCACGGCAATCGAGATGGAGAGCTGGGGCCACGCAAGCAACGACATCTATTCGGATTTCCTGTCCTACGAGTTTGAGGTTGTTGTAAAGAATGACACAAACGAATGGTCTAAGAAGCTCACGCTCAGGGAACTCGAGGAAATGGAGGATTGCGTAACAAGAAGCGATTATACGGTTCTTGACCTCGGTACCTGCGAGGGTATTGACATATGGAAGCTTGTAAAGGCTGTTGCGGGGGATATCCCGGGTGTGGATAACCCTGTCGCTGTCACGGGCTTTGCCAATGACGGTTACTCAAAGGACTTCCTTTCAATTTTCTATGAGGACGGAGTTAAAAACGGAGTGCCGGATGCAAACGGAAACAGAAAACCGATACTTCTTTGCTATGCGATAGGAGGATATCCTCTTGTTGACTCCGAGGACCATGAGGGCTACACAAGTCTTGTCGGCAATGCATTCGGTCCGTTAAGATTCATCGCCGAGACGAATCAGGGAGCTTCCATAAAATATGCCTCCAAGCTCGTTGTTACAATCTCGGGCTCGGGAGAAATCAAATGATAAATAATTGTCAATCGTTGAAGCCGATTGTATAACATGGTAAAATATGTATGTTATTTCTGGCGGCGTGGTGGCTGCTTTGAAAAAATCGGGAGAAAAAATTTTTAAGGAGTTTTTAATCATGAGAAAAACAAAAAGAATCATTGCTCTTCTTATGGCTCTTATCATGGTGCTTGCACTTGCTGCTTGTTCAAAAAAACCTGCAGAAGATAACAAGCCGTCAGAGCCACCGACAGAGGGCAAGAAGCTCGGACTTGAGATACTCAAGGAAGAGGACGACAGCCTCATCAACAACTATACGGTAATAGCTGTTAACGATAAGGCAAGCTGGAAGGATGCAGACGGAAAGGCAGTAGCTGACGTTAAGATAAACACAGCAGGCGCTGACGCATTCATCAACTGGCTTCTTTCAGAGGAAGGACTTAAGGCCTGTGCCGAATACGGCAAGGAGACCTATGGCCAGCCTCTCTTCACCTTAAAGGATGATGCTCCGAAGTCAACAGCCACCATAGCAAAGGCTACGGACGAAACAAAGACAATTCGTCTTTCTACAACAACATCCGTAAACGACTCAGGTCTTCTCGGAGAAATCCTCAAGATTTTTGAAGAAAAGTACGGATACAAGGTTGAGGTTTTCTCAGCAGGAACAGGTAAGGCTATTGCCAACGCAAAGAGCGGAAACGCTGACGTTATCCTCGTTCACGCAAAGGCTTCCGAGGAAGAGTTTGTAAAGGACGGATATGCAAGAGTTGTTGACGGCTTCAAGAGCGAGAGACTTACATTCATGTACAACTACTTTGTACTTGTAGGACCGAAGGCTGATCCTGCAAAGGTAAAGGAAGCTGCTGACGTAAAGGCTGCCATGAAGGCAATCGCGGACACAAAGTCAAAGTTCATTTCCCGCGGTGACGAGTCGGGAACACATAAGGCTGAACTTAAGCTCTGGCCGGAGGATCTCGGAATCACAGCAGAGCCTGAGTCCTTCAAGAATTACACAGATTGGTATATCTCAGCAAATGCAGGAATGGGTGCTTGCATAAAGATGGCTGACGAGCAGGGTGCGTATATCCTTACAGACAAGGCTACATTCCTTACAGCATCAAAGAACTATTCAGAGTTTCTTGATAACCTTAACAAGTAATTCCTGAGGTAAAAGATGCAAAGTATATTTGAAAAAGCCTTTGAGCTTATGTTGTCACATGACGACGCTTTACTCAATATAATAAGTGTTACACTTAAAATGTGCTTTTCAAGTTCCATTGTGGCACTCCTTTTAGGAGTGCCACTTGGGGCTTTTTTGTCTTTGTCCCGCTTCCCGGGCAGGAGAGTGCTTGTTGTCTTAAACAGAACTCTTATGAGTATGCCTCCCGTTGTCTGCGGACTTATCTGTTATATCGCCTTTTCGGGAGTCGGTCCGCTGAGACACCTTCAGCTTCTTTACACCATTCCCGGTATGGTTGTGGCGCAGGTCATGCTCATAACTCCTATTGTCGCAGGAAACACGGAAACATTTTTGTCCGCGGTTGTGCCGGACATCCTTGAAACCTCAAGGGGCCTTGGTATAGGACCCTTAAAAACCTTTTATCTCACAATACTCGAAAGCAAATATCAGATTGTATCCACATACCTTGCCGGCTTTGCAAGGTCAATAGCCGAGGTCGGAGCGGTATCAATGGTCGGCGGAGGTATTGTATACAAGACCAATGTAATGACTACGGCTATAATGAACTATACAAGTCGCGGAGATTTTACACGCGCAATGGCGATAGGTATAATTCTCATGCTTATTTCCCTTTTTGTAAACGTTATCGTACACCTTATTTCGGAAAGGGTGGTAAAAAGATGAGAATAATGAATCTTGAAAAGACGTACGGCGAAAAAACCGTACTTAAAATAGACGAATTTACTTTTGTTCCGAATAAAATCTATGCTATAATCGGAACAAACGGATGCGGTAAATCAACCTTTTTGAAGCTCATGTCAAAAACCCTTAAATCGGACTCAAAAAAGGCTGTCATTGACTGTGAGGGGCAAAAAGCGGCGTTTATGCCGCAGAAAAACCACGCATTCAGGATGTCCCTCGAAAAGAACATATTGATTGCGGCGGACAAGGAGTACAAAAAGGACAACTTTTCACAGCAGCTTATGGAGCGTATGAAAATAGATACCCTGAAAAAGCAGTCCGCATCAAAACTCTCCGGCGGAGAAACGGCGAAAATGGCTCTTTGCAGGACTCT